>JAVHRE010000484.1:0-7833 GCA_036171495.1 Bacteroidales bacterium | reverse complement strand
AAACACTAACTATAGGATTTGAAATATGCCGAAAATAATCACATTTTCTCATTTAATCCCAACCAAACCCAGTATCTGAATCGTAACAGCATTATACCTTTTGCTTGCCGCAATGTTAAAATAAAAAACAGGCATAAAACAATTGAAGCATTCCACTTAATAAACTCTTCAAATACTTTGTTATAAATACCTTTATTGGTTGCAACAATTCTAATCCTTTCGCTTTTGCCAACTGCAATTGATTGTGTTTTAATAAAAGGAGTTAAAGTTCTTTCAACTGGAACTATATGTTCTATAATAGCATCGGGGTAATAATAAATTTTTTCGTTGCCGGAATAAATTCTTTGAAACATTTCTTTTTCTTCGCTGCCCAGCATGCTTTCACCTTTTCTTCCTAATTCGGGATTAAAACCCCCGTATTTATCAAACAATTCCCTTTTATACACCATGTTAGAGCCACGCGGATATTGTTTTTTATTAAAAACACGCAATTCGTTCCATGGGTTAAAATAACCCAACAACGAACCTAAATAGTTTGTGTACCAATCTGGTTTTTGAACTTCAAAATGAAGTAAAATTCTTCCTCCAACTGCTTTTGCATCTTTATATTTTTCGAAAAAATCAAACACTCTTTGTATATAATTCTCACATGCAAAAGCATCATCATCTAAAAATGCCAATAATGTACCATTAGCCACTTCAATACCTTTGTTACGGGCATTCGATAATCCTTGTTTTTGCTCGGTAACGTAAATAATATTTATCTCTTTTGATTTTTTTTGCTCCGATAAAGCAATATTTTCGGTATTATCGGTCGAATTATTATTTACAATTATAATCTCAAAGTCGCTTAAATTAATACACTTTTGCTTTAATAATGCTTCTATTGCCAAAGGCAAATATTTTTCCCGGTTGTAAGTGCAAATTATTACCGAAAGTTTAAGCATAATGTTTATCGTTTTATGTTCATCGTTTCTGGTTTCTGGTTTAACCACAAACCACAAACTACAAACAAATTTGAAAATTTATTGTTTATTGTTTGCCTTTGCTTTTTTAACTTTTCACTTTTAACTTCTCACTTCTAACTTTTTTTACAAATGTATTGCATTTTATAAGATTAAACTACTTTTGTGAAAAATCAAAAATTATTTTTGATGAAACAAAAAATTGTAATTGTTGGTCCTGCACATCCTTTTCGTGGAGGCATTGCTGCCAACAACGACCGTTTAGCCCGAGAATTTATAAGTTCGAATTGTGAGGTAGTAATTTTTACTTTTAGTTTACAATATCCATCATTTTTATTTCCCGGTAAAACTCAATATTCTAATGAACCCAAACCCGAAGGAATTGATATCAGAATTGAGGTAAATTCAATAAACCCATTTTCTTGGTTCAAAGTTGGACGAAAAATAAAAAAAATGTGTCCTGATATTTTGTTAATTCGTTTTTGGCTTCCATTTATGGGACCATGTTTTGGAAACATCGCAAGAATTGCAAAAAAAAACAAACACACTAAAGTTATTTCAATACTTGATAATTATATGCCACACGAAAAACATTTTGGCGATAAATGGCTTGCAAGATATTTTATAAAACATGTTGATGGTTGTGTTGTTATGTCGCACATCGTAAAAGCTGAACTTAGGAGCGACAATAGAAATAAATTAATAGAATATTGCCCACATCCTCTATTCGACCATTTTGGGAAAACTATTCCAAAAATTGAAGCACGTAAATTATTGGGAGTTGATTTGAACTCAAGGTGGATGTTGTTTTTCGGCTTGATTAGAGATTACAAAGGATTAGATATTTTGCTTAATGCTATGAAAGAACGAGAAGCAAATTATGCCGATTTAAAGTTGATTGTTGCAGGAGAATTTTATTCTAATTCAGAACTCTATTACAATATGGTTAAAGAACTTAATTTAAGCGAAAGGGTGAAAATTTTTCCGGAATTTATTCCTGACAATAAAGTTGCAAACTTTTTTTCGGCAGCCGATATTATAGTTCAACCTTACAAACAGGCAACTCAAAGCGGAGTTACACAAATTGCATATCATTTTAACAAACCAATGATTGTAACAAATGTAGGTAGTTTAGCCGAAATGGTTCCAAATGAAAAAGTGGGTTATGTAGTTGAACCAACACCTACAGCAATTGCTTCTGCTATTGAGCAATTTTATTCTCAAAACAAAGAACAGGAATTTTCGGAAAATGCAGAAAAAGAAAAAACCAAATATTCTTGGAAACGAATGGCAGAAACTATATTTTTGCTTTACAGTAAAATACAAAGTTCAACCAACAAAGAAACATAAAATTTTTTATGATTAGTTATCCTGAACAAATTGCAAATATAGTAAAGTGCAACATATCTGTTAAGCAACTTTTGCTTAACGATAAAAATTTAATACTTACCATTGAAAAAGCAGCTTTACAAATTATAAATTGTTACAAAAACGGGGGTAAGGTTTTATTATGTGGAAATGGCGGGAGTGCTGCCGATGCTCAACATATTGCAGCAGAACTTTCGGGACGATTTTATTACGACCGTGCATCGCTTGCTGCCGAAGCAATTCATGGAAACACATCATACATTACATCAGTTGCAAACGACTATTCTTTTGCCGATATTTATTCGAGATATATTAGTGGAAGCGGAAAAGCCAACGATGTATTAATTGGAATATCAACATCGGGAAACTCTGAAAATGTAATAAGAGCAATAAATACAGCAAAGCAAATTAAAATGTTTACAATTGCATTTACAGGAACATCGGGCGGTAAAATAAAAAGCATTACCGATTTACTTATAAATGTTCCATCAACCGACACACCACGAATACAAGAGACTCACATTCTTATTGGTCACATTATTTGCGAAATTGTAGAAAGCAGTTTATTCCCCCAAATGTAACTGAACAAATATTTGCATTGCAATAATAATTATTATAATAACGTCTGCAATTTTTTTATTTCTAATTGAACTAATAGAAAAAGAAGTTATGTATGAAGCCGGAATTAACATAAATGCCAACACACCTTTGTCATCATAAATGCTTAAGAACAATGTGCTAATTACGATTATAAACAAAAACGAATAGAAATACCGCCGAATCGCAATCTTTTTTAAAATACCGGAAATTGATACTTTCACAACACTCCATAATATCAAAACAGCAAAAAATATTAACCAAATAAATTGTTTGTAGTTAACAAATTCAAAACTGATTATCTTTATATTTTGTTCAATAATCTTATATATATTTTGTTCTTTTCCTAATAGTAAAAATAATGCGTGAGTAAAAATTAATGGCAATAAAAAACCTAATAAAACTGTTAAAAATTCTCTGAAATCAAATTTTCTCAATAAAATAACAGTTACCCAACAAGCAAACAATAATAATACCGAAGGGGAATATGTTAAAACAGCTAACCCTGCTAAAAAACCAGCATTAAAAACGTAATTGAAAACTTTATTCTGATGATAAACATGAAACAGGTTACGAATAACAAATAAAAATATTACTACAGAAATTAGCGATGCACCTTGAGAAGTTACCCAACTCAATTGACTCGAGAACAACAAAAAAATAACAGCTGGCAAAACATTGCCCATTATTCCATGAAAATATTTAGTAGTAAAAGAGATTAATAATAAAGATATTATAACAAGTATTAATATTGAAATAACCCCTATTCCCTTTATTAATAAAAAATTTTCGGGCAAAAGCGATAAAAAGATGCTGTTATTTATATTCCATGAAATTAAAGACGCATTATTAAATGTTGACCACCAGCCAGTTATAATAATAATTGGAATAAAAATAAAATTAGCCGGAACAGAAGTTCTTATTAATTTTGAAAACATATTTTTATTAAGAAGTATTTCTTCAATATTCAATCATCAATCATAAATATTCAATTTCTGATGATTACTTCGTCAATCATAAATCCTTGAATGGCATTATTTAAACTCGTAACCTATATCTTTCCGATAGTAAATGCCATCAAATTTAATATTTTGCAAAGTGTTTAAAGAATTACAAACAGCATTTTTAATGCTATTTCCCGAGGAACTAACTGCTAATACTCTGCCTCCATTAGTATAAACCTTGCCTTCTTTTAACAATGTTCCCGAATGAAAAATCATACTTTCTGAACTTTGAATTAATCCACTGATTATCTTTCCTTTTTCATATTGTTCTGGGTAACCCTTTGATGCGGCAATTACTGTTACATAAGTTTTTTCTGATAAATCAATTTTTTGTTCATTAAGTGTTCCTTGCCAAGCATTATCGAACAAATCGAGCAAATCATTATTAATTCTTGGTAAAACAACTTCGGTTTCGGGGTCGCCCATACGCACATTATATTCAATAACATAAGGTTCTCCATCACAAATCATTAAACCAAAAAATATAAATCCTTTGTAATTAATTTTTTCGGCTTTTAAACCATGAATTGTTCGATAAATTACAAGGTCTTTTATTTTTTTGAGTAAATTGTTATCAATATACGGAACTGGCGAAACAGCTCCCATTCCACCTGTATTTAAGCCAGTATCACCTTCGCCAATTCGCTTATAATCTTTTGCTTCGGGTAACAATAAGTAATTAGTACCATCGGTAAGTATAAAGCACGACATCTCAATACCTTTTAAAAACTGTTCTATTACTACTTTTTTACCAGCATCACCAAATTTTCCGTTTAAAATTTCGCATAATGAGTTACAAGCTTCATCTTTGCTATTTAAAATTAATACCCCTTTGCCCGAAGCTAATCCATCGGCTTTAAGCACATAAGGAGGACTAAATGACGACAGAAAGGCAATTCCTTCATCTATATTTTGTTCTGTAACAACATGATATTTAGCCGTTGGAATATTATATTTTAGCATAAAATTTTTTGCGAAAGACTTACTCCCTTCGAGTTTTGCCCCCTGTTTATTAGGTGCAATAATTGCAATATTTTTTAAAATTTCATCGGCTTCAAAAAAATCTGTAATTCCATTAACAATAGGGTCCTCTGGACCAACCAACACCATATTAATTTGGTTTTCGATAACGGTTTTTTTAATAGCTTCAAAATCGTTTACAGAAATATTAATATTTTGACCAATATCGCTTGTGCCAGCATTACCGGGAGCAATAAAAATTTTTCCGACTTTTGAGCTTTGCTGTAATTTCCATGCAAATGCATGTTCACGAGCACCTGAACCAAGTATTAAAATGTTTTTTACTCGCATAAATTGCTAATTTAATGCTTCAAACATAATGTTTTTTTCTGAATATTAAAAACGATTATAATGATTTTACATTTTTAAGTCCGTGTTGGTTTATCTCTAACACAAAAACGGGTTAATAAACAATAAAAATGCAAATAATTAGCATTGTAAATATTTTTTAAATTAACTTTACGTTAATTATATTAAAAACGGGATAAATTTGTACAAGCTCGGAATAAAGGTATAATGGTTTCATTGCTCTATTGCTTCATTGTTAAACCTTTAAATTACTTAATAGCTCATAACAATATAGCAATGTAACAATGAACAATAGTTATTTAGTATTCCATATACCTCTATACCAAAAATAATGTATAATTTTACCCCACGCACAGTATAATAACAATATGATTATGCAAAAAATAGCAATATTTCCGGGGTCGTTCGACCCAATAACAAAAGGACACGAATCGGTAGTTAATCGTGCTTTGCCACTTTTCGATAAAATAATAATTGCCATTGGCTTTAACTCAGAAAAAAAAGATTTCTCATTTCCGCTTAAAAGCCGAATAAAATGGATAAAACAAACATTTGAAAACGAACCGAAAGTTGAAGTAAAAGAGTATGCCGGCTTAACAATTGATTTTTGTAAAAAGATGAGAGCTGATTTTATTTTGCGTGGATTAAGAACATCTGCCGATTTTGAATTTGAACGTGCTATAGCTCAAACAAATCGGTTTCTTGCTAAAAATATCGAAACTATATTTATATTAACAACACCTGAACATACTTCAATTACAAGCACAATTGTACGCGAAGTTTTTAAAAATGGCGGTGATGCAAGTTTATTTGTTCCTAAAGGAATAATCTTAAAGAAGTAATTACAAAAGCATAAATAAAATCACAAATATTAAAAACCAAATGACAGGCAATTCTCATAAATTAAATTCCAAAAATCAAATTCCAAAAATCAAATTCCAAATCAGGAATTTTTATAGTTTTTTTGTAATAATTTGCACTTTACTATTTAGTAATATTATACAAGCCCAAAACACGAACATTGAATTTAATCAAAAATCTTATGCAGGTGATAGCATTTTTTTATTAAAAAACTTCGATTATATTACCAATAAAATTGATACAATTTACAAAGGGAAAGTTGACAAAAACGGACACTTTAGTTGTAATATTAATATTAACAAAACAATTAATGTTTTTATTCCTTTAGATTTTTTTAAACTCACTTTTTATGTTGAATCTAATAAAAAATATAAACTCCAAATACCACAAAAGAAAAAACTATCGGTTGCCGATGAGTTAAACCCGTATTTTGAACCAATTGAAATTATTCCGGGAATCGAAGGCTCCGATTCTACTGAACTTAATAGTTTAATAAGCGAGTTTGACAATTTATATGACCGTTTCATAGAAAGAAACTTTATAAAAGCTTATTATACAGCAAAAAGAGCATTTACCGACTCGGCAATTTCAAATATAGAAAAAACATTCGCTTTTGCTCAAAACAACTACTTTAAAACATACATGCAATTTAAGTTTAACATGTTACGATTTATGGCATATCAACGCGACAATGACTATGTAACAAAATATGTATTCAACAACAATTCATTAGAACTGAATAATGTTGCTTATATGGATATGTTTAATAATGTTTTTGCACATTACTTTTCAATATCGGCAACAAAAACTTGGGGGATAAATTTATACGAAGATATTGCTAAAGCCAAAAGTCCTGCTGCAATCAGGAAAACTTTAAGAAATAACCCTGCTCTTTCAAATGACACTTTAATTGATTTAATTATTCTGAAAGGATTACACGATGCTTTTTATGATATTAATACTGTAGAATATAAGTCGTTTCCACAAAAACAACTGTTAATGACTTTAGATTCTATGACAGTTTGTGCAAAAACAATAGAATTTAAACAAATTGCAAAACAAATTCAGACAAAAGTTAAACATTTACGAAATGGCACAAATGCTCCATCATTCTCATTATTAAACCAAGACAGTGTTAAAATTAGTCTTTCTGATTTAAGAGGAAAATATTTATACCTTAACTTCAACGACATAAGAAGTTATTCGTGCCCAACCGAAATGAGTTTGTTAAAAACAATCTCCGAAAAATATTTTAAAAATTTAGAAGTCGTAACCGTAATATGTAATGGTTTTGTTTCAAAAACACGCGAGTTTTGTTACAAGAATGGTTACAAATGGCAATTTTTAACACCCGAAAACACTAAGCAGATATTAAAATTATATAATGTTAAAGCTTTGCCGTCATACTTTTTAATTGACCCTTATGGTAAAATTATATTATCTCCTGCACCTGCACCCGATTCTAATTTTGAAAACACATTTATTTCGATTTTAAGAAACAGAAATTGAAAAGGCTCACCATTGTAAAACAAGTAGAAAAAGAATTCTTAAATTTACACTTTTAATTTTATCGAAATTTAGGCAACCTTTATTTATATTTAACGTCTTATAAAATAAAAAAGATAATGAAATCTATTATAAATTTACTTATTGTATTGATATATAGTACAATAAGTGCTTTTACATTTGGACAAAAAGCTAATTGGTCA
>JAVHRE010000483.1:0-7847 GCA_036171495.1 Bacteroidales bacterium | reverse complement strand
AATAGTCATACAATAGTCATACAATAGTCATACAATAGTCATACAATAGTCATACAATAGTTTATTTACATTAGAGTTTATACCGAATAAGGTATTTCGGTTTTTATAAAAAGTTAAAGTCAATAAAATTAATAGTTTTAAAACATCAAAAAAGTATAAAATTCAACTGTTTCTTATTCGATATAAACTCTATTCATGATAAATTAAAAAGTAAAATACATTCCTAAAAATCCTATTAAAAGGGCAATAACAATTTTAATTGTTTTTATTTTAACAAAGCTCCATTTATCTTCGGCAAGTAATGGAATTCCGCCATGTCCTTCCTGAACAATAGAATTAGCAAGTAAAAAACTAAAAGGTATAGCGCTTTGCATGAATAATGTTATAAAAATAATATGAGGACCAGAAGTTGGTAAAATTCCCACTCCAATTGCTAATAACAAAATCCAGAAAGGATTAGCTTTTGTCCATTCATCAAACGGAAGATATTGGTTCAAAAATGCAATAAAAATTAAAGCCCCCAAAGTCCACATAATTAATCTTGCAAAATGTTTTTTTAATACATGTCCCCATAAATGTTCCATTAGGAAATGTTCGGGAACTGTAATAATAACGAATAAAGAAATTAATCCCATTCCGAAAAAAATAATTGTTTCGGGTGAAAAAACGGAATGTTCGTGCCCGGCTTCATGTACGTGTCCAAATTCTACAAATTGGCTAAATATAATAAGAATGAGTATTGCCACAAACATTGACCTTGCAAAAGTAAATCCATATTTTTTTTCGTGTTTATTGCTGTTATGTTCGTTAGAATTTTTAGCACAATAGTCATCGCCATGCACTTGAAGATGCTTTTCGAATTTAGGGTTAGTTTGTTTTTTTATAATAAAATTAAAAATAATTCCAGTTACAACAGCAATAATGGAAACATAAACAAATATTTTTATTGCAGTTAAAGGAATAAGCGACAACATTATAAATGATTCGTCACCAACTGCGGCAATGGTTCCGCTAAGTAATGCAGAAAAATTCATAATGTTATGAGTATAAAGCGAAACAACGGCAAAAATTCCTGCACAACCTGGAGTTACTCCCAGAAATATTGCAATTATTAATTGAAACCATTTTGATTTTTTAAGAGGACTACTCCATTTTTCTTTAGTCCGAACATTTATATACTCAATAATGAGCATCATAAATAGCACAAACCCCGAAACAAGAAGTGATTGTTTAATTATATACAAAAAGTCAATGTCCATTTTTTAGAATGATTACAAATAGCAAAGTTAGAAAATTAAATAGAAATCATACTTTAAGTGGTAATACCAATTCTTAGTTCAAATTAGTCCAAAGAACAATTTGAACTTTAGAATGGTTAATGCCGAAATAGTAGCTGTTATAGGACAATTTATTGGACTATTACAGATACAGCATCGGTATAACAGTTTGCGTTAAACTACGAAACCATAATTCAATAGTCTATCAATAGCCAAACAATGGTTATTCGTTAATCATACAATTGTAATGATTAGCAACTATTTGACAACTGAATTAGAACAGAATAACAATGAATATCCATTTTAGATATAAAAATAATGGGAACATAAAATTGAAATTATTTGAAAAAACTTATTGAATATGTGTTGTTTATATATTGTGTTAATATTTATTTTAAGTATTTATCAACAATTATGTTGAGAATATTATAGTATATTGTAAATTTACACATCTCAAAATTAAAACCTAATTAATTCATTATTATGGCTCAATTTGTTCACTTACATGTTCATACACAGTATTCGATACTTGATGGTGCATCAAAAATCATCAATTTAGTAAAAAAAACTGCCGAATGTAAAATGCCCGCATTGGCAATTACCGACCATGGTAATTTGTTTGGAGCTAAAGATTTTTTAACAGTTCTATCAAAGCATAACGACAACGAGAAAAAATTAAAGGAAGATGCCGAACAAAAAGGCGAAAACTATGTACCCCGATTAATAAAACCAATTATCGGATGCGAAATGTATGTTGCCCGCCGCGACCATACCTTTAAAGATAAAGATGTAAAAGACGACAGAAGCGGAAACCATTTGATTGTTCTTGCAAAAAACGAAAAAGGTTACAGAAATTTAATAAAGTTGTCGTCATTAGCTTATATCGAAGGATTTTATTCGAAACCAAGAATAGATAAAAAACTTTTATTTAAACATAAAGAAGGTTTAATTATTTCAACAGCATGTATTGCAGGCGAAATTCCCCGTGCTGTTCGTGCCGGAAATATTGAATTAGCAGAAACTTTAATTAATGAATATAAAGCAGAGTTTGGCGACGATTTTTATCTCGAACTCCAGCGCCATAAAATAAATGATGAAAATGCCGACCAAAAAGTATATGAACAACAAAAAATAGTAAACGAACATTTTATTCCACTTTCAGTAAAATGCGGAGTTAAATTAATAGCTACCAACGATGTGCATTTTATAAATCAGGAAGATGCCGAAGCACACGACCGTTTAATTTGCATTAACACAGGCAGCCAAATTGATGACCCTAAAAGAATGCATTACACTAAACAGGAGTGGTTTAAATCGTCCGAAGAAATGGCTGAAATATTTGCAGATGTGCCTGAAGCAATTGCAAATACTGTTGAATTAGCCGAAAAGGTTGAGTTTTATAATATTAATAAAATGCCTGTTATGCCAAAATTCCCAATTCCCGAAGAATTTGGAACTTTAGAAACTTATAAAGAAAAATATAGCGAAGATGAATTAAAAAAAGAGTTTACCGAAAAAGATTACAAACGAATAAATAATTATTTAGACGCATTAAGAATAAAACTTGAATCGGATTATTTGCAACATCTTGTTGAAATTGGGGCAAAAAAGAATTATGGAAAAAAATTATCAGAAGAAGTTGAACAAAGAATAACATTTGAACTTTACACAATAAAAAACATGGGATTTCCCGGATATTTTTTAATTGTTCAGGATTTTATTGCACAAGCTCGCAAAATGGGTATTTGGGTTGGACCGGGACGTGGTTCGGCTGCCGGTTCGGTAGTTTCGTATTGTTTACATGTTACAGATATTGACCCCTTTAAATACAATTTACTTTTCGAAAGGTTTTTAAATCCCGAACGTATTTCGATGCCCGATATTGATATTGATTTTGACGAAGACGGACGTGAATTAATTTTAAAATGGGTAGTAGAAAAATACGGAAAAGATAAAGTTGCCAACATTATAACATTTGGCACAATGGCATCAAAATCATCAATAAAAGATGTAGCAAGAGTTCAAAAAATGCCATTAAACGAAGCAGAACGTTTAACAAAGTTAATTCCCGATAAAATGGAAAATTTAGAAGAAGCTTTTGTGAAATCGGCCGAATTACGCAAAGAAAAAGAATCAGGAACAGAATTAGTAAAATCTACTTTAGAATATGCAAGAGTTCTTGAAGGTTCGGTTCGTCAAACAGGAATTCACGCATGCGGAATAATAATTTGCCGCGACTCGCTAACCGAACATATACCTGTATGCACATCAAAAGAAACCAAACTTCTTGTAACCCAATTTGATGGGCACTATCTTGAAGAGGTTGGTATGTTAAAAATGGACTTCCTTGGTTTAAAAACTCTTTCGATTTTAAAAGATGCTATTGCAAACATTGAATTATCGAAAGGTAAAAAAATTGACATAAATAAAATTCCTTTAGACGACAAAAAAACTTATGAGCTATTTAGTAAAGGTTTAACAACTTCAGTTTTTCAGTTTGAGTCGGAAAATATGCAAAAATATTTGCGCGAATTAAAGCCAAACCGTTTCGAAGACCTAATCGCAATGAATGCTTTATATAGACCGGGACCAATGAAATATATTCCAAGTTTTATTAATCGTAAACATGGAAAAGAAAAAATTATTTACGACTTGCCTGTAATGGAAAACGTTTTAAAAGAAACTTATGGTGTTACGGTTTATCAGGAACAAGTGATGTTGCTTTCACAAAAACTTGCAGGTTTTACCAAAGGCGATGCCGATAAACTTCGTAAAGCAATGGGTAAAAAACAACGTGCAATTCTGGACAAAATGAAAGGGAAATTTATTGAAGGCTGCAGTAAAAATGGATATCCCGATATAACAACAGAAAAAATTTGGAGTGATTGGGAAGAATTTGCTGAGTATGCTTTTAACAAATCGCACTCAACATGTTATGCTTATCTTGCTTATCAAACAGCATATCTTAAAGCACATTATCCGGCAGAATTTTTAGCGGCTAACTTAAGCCGTAATTTAGATGATATTAAGGAAATTACAAAGCTAATGGGCGTTTGCCGAAGAATGAATTTTAAAGTTCTTGGACCCGATGTAAACGAAAGTAATATTAAATTTAATGTAAACAAAGACGGAAACTTGCGTTTTGGGTTAGGTGCTATAAAAGGTTTTGGCGAATCAGCCGCCGATTTTTTGTTAATAGATAGAAACAAAAACGGGAATTTTAAAGATATTTACGATTTTGTTGAAAGAGTAAATATTTCGACAGTTAATAAACGAAGCTTAGAAGCACTTGCATTATCGGGAGCTTTCGATTCTTTTACACAAATAAAAAGATACCAGTATTTTGCAGGCGAATCAATAACATTTATTGAACAATTAATAAGGTATGGTACAAAATTTCAATCAGATAAAAATAATTCGCAACAAAATCTTTTTGGTGGTGCTGTACCTGCTAGCATTAAACGTCCCGAAGTGCCTGAAAACGCTGAAGAATGGTCAACACTTTATCAACTCGAAAAAGAAAAGGAACTTATTGGAATATATTTATCGGCTCACCCCTTAGACCAATACAGGTTTGATGTAGAGTATTTTACAACAAACAATTTAACTGAACTTGCCGATTTTTCGCAATTTGAAGGTAAAGAAATTTCTGTGGCAGGATTTGTAACACATTCACAAACAAAAACATCACAAAAAGGAAATATGTACACAGCTTGCACCATCGAAGATTTTACTAACTCGTTTAAGTTTAATTTGTTTGGTAAAGATTTTGTTGAATATGGTAAATTTATGCAAGTTGGTATGTGTTTATTTATAAAAGCAATTATAAAGCGAAGATATAAAGAAGATAACACTGGCGATTTGGAATTTAAAATATTAAATATTTCGCTTTTATCTGAAGCTCGTAACAATGTAAAAAAGGTTTTGTTACAACTCCCGTTTCAAAATGTAAATGAGGAGTTTATCAGCGAATTAGAAAAACTTTGTAAAAAAAATAAGGGAACTGCCCAGTTAAAGTTTAATATTTTTTGTCCAAACGAAAAAATTTCACTCGAAATGTTTTCCCGAAATTATCCCATATCATTTAACAATAATGTGTTAGAATATTTGAAAGATAATTTTATTGATTTTCAATTAAATTGATAAAAATTTTAATTTATCACTATTTTTGTAAAATAAAAAGTAAATCTAAAAAAATGGTACGAATAGCAGGTATTCAAATCGAAAAAGACAGCAAAGGTCGCCCAGCTTATGCTCGGTTTAATCTAAAAAAACATCCCGAAGCTCTTGAACTTTTGCATAAGGTGGGAGCAATTGATGAAGATGATTTTAATAAAGAATTTGAAGAAGGCTGGAAAAATGGATATACACCTGAAGAATTCAGAAAAAAAGTACACGCAGTGCTAAAAAGAAAATTTGATGAAAAGAATAATTTATAATGTTGATGTTTTAGATTATTTAGATTCTCTGGTAGATATTCTTTTTAAAAAAGAATATTTTTCATTTTATGAATCTTCTGAAAAATATGTTGATGAACTTTTAGATTACATTGAGGAAAATATTTATATAAAACCAAAAATGGTATATCTTTTTTCAGATAAAAGATAAGCGTTATTTGATAAAACATATTACAAATAATCATGTTTCAGGGACACACATAAGAGGACTTATAAAACAAATTAAATAAAAATATTAGTACATACTATAATAAATTTTATCTTTGCTTATTAAAAGAATTAATCATTAAATATAATATTATGACAATAGAACTAACTGATTCAAATTTCGAAGAAACTGTAATAAAATCTAATAAACCTGTATTAGTTGATTTTTGGGCAGAGTGGTGTGGACCATGCAGAATGGTTGCTCCCGTTGTTCATGAATTATCAGACGAATATAAAGGTAAAGTTGTTTTTGGCAAAGTAGATGTTGACAATAATAATGGTGTAGCATCAAAATATGGAATCAGAAATATTCCAACAATTTTATTTTTTAAAAATGGGCAGGTAGTTGATAAACTTGTTGGTGCAGTGCCCAAAAAACAATTTGTAGAAAAAATTGACAAGTTAATTTAAAATCAAAATCTCGTTTTTAAATCCTAAACCTATGGTGAGCTGTCACCCTGAGCTTGTCGAAGAGGAAGTCGAACCATCAAAATTCATAAATCATAAATTTTTTCAAAGGTGTCAGTATTAATGGAATTTTCGATGTTCCCTACCGATAAAGGAGCAAGTGTTAGCGAATACGTTAGCAAAGTAATTGATACGATTAGAAAAAACACTAACAACTACAAACTAACAGCAATGGGAACAATTATTGAAACCGAAACTTTTGAAGATGCACTCGATATTTTAAAAAAATCTTACGATATTTTAAGCCCTTACAGCGATAGGATTTTTTCGACAGTAAAATTTGATATTCGCAAAGAGCAAACAAATAGATTATTACACAAAATAGAATCAATAGAAAAACATATCGGCAATGTTAATAAATGATTAAGCTAATTATTTTTTTTGCTTTTCTTTTTATCTCAAAACTAACACTATCGCAAAGTTTTTTAGAAAAATGTTCTTTTAAATCGGGCGAAAGAATTTCTTATAACATAATGTATAACATTGGCTTTATTTGGGTTAATGCAGGTAAAGTTGATTTTTCGGTTGATAGCACACAGTTTCAAAACAAACCTGTTTATATTTTTAAAAGCGCGGGAACTTCTTATTCGTCTTATGATTGGATAATGAAAGTCCGCGAATCTTTTACATCATCAGCAGAATACAATAATTTAAGGTCGTTAAAATATATTAGAAAATCTGTTGAAGGGAGCTATTTTGCAAACGAAATTTATGAGTTCGATTACATTAAAAACAAACTTTACACCCAAATAGAAAACAGCAAAACCAAATTAACCCGTGACACTTTTGCATTAAAAAATAACGCACTCGATTTACTTACAGCTATTTATGTTTGCCGGAATATTGATTTTTCGAAATATAAAATTGAAGATAAAATTCCATTTCTAATATTACTCGACAATAAATACGAACCACTTTATGTGAAATATCTTGGTACCGAAAAAATCCAAAATCGCGATGGCAAACAATTTAATTGCTTAAAATTTTCGGCAAGTTTACTTTCGGGAACAATTTTTCGTTCGGGCGAAAACATGAAAATATGGGTTACTAACGACAAAAACCATTTACCGGTATATATCGAAGCAAATATCCTTGTTGGTTCGGTAAAAGTATTTGTTTCATCGTGGAGTGGATTATAAATTTGCCATATTGTAACAACCGTTGCTTTTAGAATTGTAAATTTAGTGGTGGTTTAAAGAGGGTTTATTTCAAAATATTTGCTGCGATACCAAAAAATATTTGTCAATTTTGATGTAATGGATATTTTTGAGGGGAGTTCTAATAATTAGTGTTTGCAAGAAAACGCCAACTACTGCGTTATTCTCGTTTTAAAAATCAGTCATTACGCTTAGGCGGAACTCCTGATTTTTAAAAACTTCGTCCCGCCTAAGCGGGAGTATTTGACGTTTTCTTATCAAACACTATTTAATGAGCTTTT
>JAVHRE010000482.1:0-7869 GCA_036171495.1 Bacteroidales bacterium | reverse complement strand
TATTTTTCAACGCCATAAATGGCGTTGCTAATTATTTTGCGTAACATCAGTTATTTACTTTGCTCCAACACCTTTGAAATTACTGATTCAAGGTTTTTAAAGTCAATTGGTTTTGCAATAAAATGATTCATTCCGGCGAGCTCACATTTTTCTTTAATGTCGGTTAAAGCGTGGGCAGTAAGCGCAATTATAGGTGTTTTGTTTCCTTCGTTCCTGATTATTTGCGATGCTTGAATACCGTCCATTTCGGGCATTTCAACATCCATTAATATAACATCAAAAATATTGGTTTCTAAAATTCGCAAAACTTCTTTACCATTATTTGCAATTGTAACATTATGTCCAGATTTTTCTAAAAATGATTTAGCAACTTTAACATTAAGTAAATTATCTTCGGCTAAAAGAATATTTAATTTTGGTAACTTAATATTAACCTGAACATTATTATTGCTATTTAATTGGCTATCGTTTTGAATGTTAGGCAAATCAAAATATAAGGTAAAATAAAAAATACTACCTTTATTTAATTTGCTTTCAAACCAAATTTTTCCGCCTAATATATCTAAAAGATGTTTACAAATGGCTAATCCTAAGCCTGTACCGCCATATTTTCGGCGAGTGGAACTATCAACCTGCGAAAATTTCTCGAAAATAAATTTTTCATTTTCTGGCGAGATACCAATTCCGGAGTCTTCTATTTTAAATAGTAATTCAACTTTGTTATTATTGCCATCGAAACTATTTAACGTTACATTAATAATAACTCCTCCTTTCTCGGTAAACTTTACAGCATTCCCAATTAAATTAAATAATATTTGGCGTAAATAACTTTGGTCGCCTAAAATAAACTGGGGTACACGTTCATTAACATTTCCTTTTAATGAAATTTGCTTGTGATTAGCTAAATTTGTAAAAGAGCTTACAGAATAGTTAACTACCTCATATACATCAAATTTAACATTTTCAATAATTACTTTCTTTGATTCTATTAACGAAAAGTCGAGTATATCATCAACAATGCTTAACAGATGTTCCGAAGCCGACTTAATAGTTGTTAAATATTCCGACTGTTCCTGAGAAATTTCTGATTGATTTAATAGTGTTGAAACACCAACAATAACATTTAAAGGAGTTCGGATTTCGTGGCTCATTGTAGCCAGAAATTCATCTTTAGTTTTGTTTGCTTCTTTTGCTTTATCGGCTAACTCTTCGGATTTTGCAAGCGAATCGGTTAATTGTTCCTGTACTTTGTTTTTTTGGTTAATTTCATGAGTAAGTTGAACTGTACGCTCCTGTACTTTAGTTTGAAGAAAATAATTATAGCTTTTCTCCGATTTTATCATTAAGTATGCAAAGGGCAAAACTAATAATGATAACAAAAGGGCAAATATTGATGAAATTAAGACTTCTTTATTTAAAAATCCTTTTACGAAACTAATATCATAATTGGCACCAATAATATATAAGTTTCCATTTGGCGAGTATGCAGGAATTAATGCCAACCTATAAGTTCCCGATTTATTGGTTGTGGTTTGGAAAATTTCTTTTTTATTTTTGGGAATATTTAAAAGTTCTTCGGATGCTTTGGGATATTCCTGCAAATAATGAACTTCGTTTCTGTTTTTTAGTTCATTAATAGTTGTGGAACAACTTGTAAAATAAACTTTGTTATTTTTAATTACAATAGTATATAAAAAATTTATTTTTATTTGTTCAGCTAATTCTGTTAAAGTTTTAATGTTTTGCCAATCTTCATTTTCACTTATTGCTCTATCATGAAAATCGGATGGTAATGAAGTTTTTACTGAATTTGCTGCTATAAATAAATTTCTATCAATTTCTTTAAGAAGTATGTTTTTAGTCCGCTCATAATTTATAGTTGTAAATATGACAATACCAATAAGATACAAGCAAACAGGTAAAATTAATTTTTTCCTGTTTTTAAACTTATTTTCAATAGTATTATTCATTTATTAGAACTTACAAGTGGTTTTACGTGAGTAGTAATACATGGTTTAGATATTCTATATCAATTTGATAAAGGCATTAAACATTATTATAAAATACACAAAATAATTGACAGAAAGATAAACTTTCGAATTGGTTTAGGGTTTATAGTTTTTAGTTTGAAGTTGTAGTTAGGTTATTGGGTTAATAATTATTAGGTTATTAAGTTCATAAAGTTTGTAAAGTTAATAAAGTTTTTGCTCTTTACTTTATAACTTAACAAAGTGAAAAACCTGAAACTCCAAACCTGAAACCAGAAATCAGAAACTATAAGCTTTCTGTATTTAATCTTTTTTTGATTTTATTGAATTTTTAAATTCAAAATAAATTCCTCCAACAAATAGCAACAAAAGTAAAATTGAACTTGCCAAAGAAACTTTTTCACCAACCAAGTATCCTTTAGGTTCAAATTTAAAATCTATTTCGTGATTGCCAGATGGAACGAGCATTGCTCTAAGTACGTAATTTGCACGAAAATAAGTTGCAGGTTTATTATCAACAAAAACATTCCAGCCTTTATCGTAATAAATTTCAGAAAAAACGGCAAGTTGTAAATTGTTGCATTTGCTTTTATATTTTAATTCGTTAGGCGAATATTTTGTTAATTTTATGGTAGCAGTTGAATCGAAATCAGGTTTAAAATCTTTAAACATGCCTTCAAAACGCTTATCAACAATAGCTTCTTGCGATGGATTAAAATTAGTGAGAGCATTTAACTCACTATCTGCATTTGCTACTAACTTATATGATTTAACAAACCAGACATTACCAAGTGCATAAGGATTTTGTTGAACAACATTTCCTTGTTCTTTTGTGGGAACAATTATATATTTTGTATTAAGCATGTTTAAAACTTGCATGTTGTTTTTGCTAATTTGTTTATCAATTAATTCTTGATAACGTTTCATTTTAGCACCATGATACCCGCCAATTGATTTATGAAAATATGAAGTACTTGCATCGTTAAAAGTATTAACCGCAACATTAAGCACTCTATAATCAGGGTTGGTATCTTTTAAAATTTCGAGGTCGGTTTGCGATGGTTGAAATGGGGTGTTATTTTCGATTTTTGAAACAAATAAATCGTTATTAACATATCGTTTATTTATTGGCCACATATCAACAATAAACAAAATGCCAATAAAAACAATTGCGATATTTGGTTTTAATTTTTTTAATGCAGTAAAATAAACTAATGCAGCTGTTAACAAAATAAAAATTAATGAACGAATGCAGTCCACTCTTAATAAACTTTCGCGGTCAGCTTTAAGTTCATTCATTGGATAACCTGCTTGTGCATATTGTGCATCACTTGCAGATGAAAAGTCGAAAAAGGCAGATGGTATTATTATTAATATAAGTAAAATACCACCAACAATTCCAAGTGACCATTTTAAATATTTAATCAATGTTTTACGTTCTACGCCATTTTTTATAATGTTGTCTAAAGTTAAAACAGCAAGTAAGGGCAAAGCAAACTCTGCAATAATAAGTATCATCGAAACTGTTCTAAACTTATTGTAACCAGGCATATAATCTAAAAACAAATTGGTTAGCCACATAAAATTCTTTCCCCAAGCTAACAAAATTGAAATAATTGTAATTGAAAACAACCACCATTTTAAATGTCCTTTAAGCATGAACATTCCCAAAACGAATAAGAAAATAACAACCGCACCGACATATACAGGTCCACTTGTAAATGGCTGGTCGCCCCAATATAATGGCATTTGTTTTACAATTTGTTTTGCCTGAACAGAGCCATACTTATCGTTAAAATATTTGTATGTTTCGGAATTTGTACTTAATTCGCCACCCGAAGCTCCACCTTTTGCGTTGGGGATTAATAATGTAAGCGTTTCGGCTTGTCCATAACTCCATGCAGTAATGTAATCTTTATCTAATCCTGTAGTTTTATTTTCTTTGTTTGATGTAAGTTCCGACTCGCCTCGCATCGAATATTTTCCGTATTCGTAAGTCAGCCATAAATTTGTAAGATTGCTTCCAATTGCTAATAATGCGGCAACAAATAATACAAGAGTAGCTTTTGCAAATTGTAAAATTCTTTTTTCGATAATAGATTTACCAAATTCAAATAATCCAAGAACAAAAATAATAATAAATGTGTAATATGTTATTTGCATGTGATTTACAAGCAATTGCATTGTTAAAAACATTCCGAATAATATTGAACCTAACAATAATTTTCTGTTATATGTTAGATAAACTCCTGCAACAACAGTTGGCAAATAACCTAATGCCATTGCTTTAGTAATATGTCCGGGTTCAAGAATTATCAAAAAATACGACGAAAAACCATAAGCCAAAGCGCCAGCAATACTTAACCAGGGATTTACTCTAAAAGCAAGCAAAGCAAGGTAAAACCCTAATAAATAAAGAAATACCATTCCTGCAGGTTTGGCACCACCAAGTGTAACAAATTGATGGACATGAATAAACAAATTTGAATTTGCAACACTAATTATCAAATAAGTGGGCATTCCACCAAACATACAATTTGTCCAAAGTGCAGTTTCGCCTGTTTTATCGTAATAATCGGAAGATTCTTTACTCATCCCCTGAAAATTGGCAACATCGCTTTGTTTTATTTGTTTTCCTTCTAAAAGTGGAGAAAAATAAGAATAAGTAATTATTAAAAATAATACAACTGCTACAAAATGTGGCAAAACCGATTTTAATGAAAATGATTGCATAAATATATTTTTTAATGCTCAAAATTAGAAATAAACTATGACAATTTATGATTTAAGATTTGTGATTTTTGATTTATGATAGACAATAATCATCTGATGGCAATCGGATAGACAATTCTTTATTCGTTAGTTTGTTTATTTTTATTATAAAACACTTTGTGTCCGACTAAATTTCAATTTTACCAGCCTCAAATTCTTTATATTTATTTGATAAATAAGCTAATAAATTACTAAAGTTTGTCATTGCTTCAAGAGTTTCAACGGTAATGCTTATTTTTTTTAGTCGCATAAGCAGCAGGTAATAAAGAGCATAAAGGCACACCTCTATATCTGAACTCGGTTTTGAAGGAATTTTATTTCTAAACTGTTCAATATCAGTCGCTGCTGTATTATAAAGTTTTATATAAACCTCATCATTAGTAAATTCGAGCAAGCGAAAATTAAAATCGGCAAGTTCTTTAATTTGATTTATAATATGCTGAAGATGTCCGGAACTTTGCAATTTCTCTTCATTCATCATTCTGCAAAGAGCTTTATACCATTTGCGAATTTCAACAAGTTCGATTTCTGGTTGTTTGTATTTTGATATCAGAACATCATCTATTTTTTCAAAATCACAAGAATTGCTTCTAATTAAATCTTCAATTTGAAACATATAAATTAAATATTCAGATATGTTTGTTTTCTTGAGCTCTTTTGCAATAAGCATAATGTTTTATCGTTTTTTTTGTAGTATATCTATGCTCAAGGTCTTGTTTTTTTACGCTTAACGAATTGTGGAAACACGTTTTCTAAGATGGATAGAAAAAAAGATGCTTTCGCATCTTTTCTTTATTTATTTTTAGGCATTAGAATTTATGCAGGTGGATGAGCATAAGCGTCTGAAGTAACATCATTAAGTGATTTAGATTCCTTCGTTAAAACAATTTTGCATCTCGAAAACTTATTTACAGGCCATCCTCCCCATAAAACATAATTTCCATACTGATCTTTCATATTATAGACTGCAGTAGTTTGGCTATCCCATACCCATGTCATTTTATCTTTGGTATCATTAAAAGAAACTCCAACATTCATAAATTTATGATAAACAACTGTTTGTAGCCATTGTTGATTAATATGAAAAAGAGTTAATATTTGAGCTAATGCATTTGTAGTTCCTCCAGCTATACCTTCAAGTTTAACCTCAAGAGTAAAACGTTCCGGTGTTCCATCAGCTACAAAAAATTCACCTCCATTAAAGGTTAAAGTTGCATAATTGAAATACTGATTAATAGTAGAAGCAATTTGAATGAATTTACTATCACCATATACAATATAAGTAGTCAATGGTCCTCCTGTTGATAAAACTGTATTATCGCTACTTAAATAAAAAGCAGTTAATGGAATTAAGTTGTTTTGAACTTTACTAAGTATATTATTCCCAACAGAATCATAAGCTTCCGAAACAACCCACACACCTTCCATTTTTGTTTTGGTTGGAGTTTGGTCTTTTTCTTTTTTACAACTTGCTATAAATATAGCACTTACAATAAATACTAAAAAAATTCTCTTTGTGATATACATAATTAAAAAATTTAAAATATTATACAAATGTAAAACTTTTTTTAATACGATAATTTAATAAAAAAGGTTTCAAAAATTTATAAGTTTTTATGACTTTCTATAATCAGCAAGCCTTCCCAAAAGCAAACTGATATATACCAATCTGTTTTTTCTAATTCGATGGGAGCTTTTAGAAAAAAGATTGGTATCAGTATAAACTCCATCAAAGAATGGCTTTATATTCATAATAATTCATGGGGATTTAAGGATATAATTGAAATTAATTTACCGATTAATGTTGCAGAAGTGCATTTAATTATTTCAACTTTAACAAAATCGCCGGGTTTATTTACAGTTGAAGGAAATACAACAACTTTATTTTGTGAATTTCGCCCAAACATTTCATTTTTCGATTTTTTTGAAACTCCTTCAACTAAAACTTCAAATATTTTTCCCAAATCGTTTTGCTTTGATTTTATACTTAATTTATTTTGTAGTTCAATAATTTCGCTAAGTCGTTTAACTTTAATTTCTTCTGTTACATCATCTTTCATTTTGCGGGCAGCATAAGTTCCTTTGCGTTCGGAGTATTTAAACATAAAAGCAAAATCGTATTCTACTTTTTCAATTAGTGATAATGTTTCTTGATGAGCGGCATCAGTTTCGCCACAAAAACCTACCATTATATCTGTTGAAATTGCACAATCGGGCACAATGTTACGGATTGCCTCAATTCTTTGTAAATACCATTCGCGTGAATATCCTCTTTTCATTCGTTGCAAAGTGTTATCGCTTCCAGATTGAACCGGCAAATGAATACTTTTGCATATATTGTTATATTTTGCCATTGTTTGTAATACATTATCGGTTAAATCTTTCGGATGGTTTGTACTAAATCGGATGCGAGTTTTAGGGAATGTTTTTGCAACAAGTTCTAACAAATTGGCAAAAGTAATTTTTTTACTTTGAGCTTCAAATAAATACGAATCTACATTTTGCCCAATTAAAGTAATTTCTTTATAATTGTTATTAGTTAATTCTTTTATTTCATTGATAATTGTCTCAGGAGTGCGACTTCTTTCAGCACCTCTAACATAAGGCACGATGCAATATGCACATAAGTTTTGACATCCACGCATTATCGAAACAAAAGCAGAAACTCCATTTGAATCGTACCTTACAGGCGAAATATCGGCATAAGTTTCTTCTTGCGACAAATAAACATTAACAGCTTTTTGTCCGCTTTGGGCAGTTTTTATTATTGTTGGCAAATCTCTGTAGTTATCGGGACCAACAACTAAATCAACAACTTTTTCTTTTTCTAAAAGTTCTTCTTTAAGTCGTTCTGCCATGCAACCTAATACACCAACTAATACATGTGGTGATTTCTTTTTAATATTTTCAAAAAAATTTAATCTTCCATGAATCCTTTGCTCAGCATTATCTCTTATACTACAAGTATTTACGAGAATGATGTCGGCATCTTCAATTTTATTTGTAATTAGATAATCGGCATTTGTAAGTATTGATGCGACTACTTCGCTATCTGCAACATTCATTTGACAACCATAAGTTTCAATATAAAACTTTTTCATTTTATTAA
>JAVHRE010000481.1:0-7890 GCA_036171495.1 Bacteroidales bacterium | reverse complement strand
ATAATTCTGAAATTACTAATAACTAAATAACTCAATAACAAAGTAACTTAATAACTTAATAACTTAATAACTAATTCATGTTTCACAAAAATAACATCAGTAAATAATTTGATAATTAAAAAGTGGAAGCAACTGATTTATTAAAAAAGGTAAGGAAAATAGAGATTAAGACAAAAATGTTGTCTAATCACATATTTGCAGGCGAATACCATAGCGCTTTTAAAGGTAAGGGCATGACATTTAGCGAAGTGCGTGAATATCAGTTTGGCGACGACATAAGAAATATTGACTGGAACGTTACTGCAAGATTTAATCATCCTTATATTAAAATATACGAAGAAGAAAGAGAGCTAACCGTAATGCTTATTGTTGATGTAAGTGGTTCTAAAGATTTTGGCACTCAAACACAACTTAAAAAAAGTTTAATAGCCGAACTTTGTGCAGTTCTTTCATTTTCAGCGATATACAACAACGATAAAATTGGTATAATTTTCTTTTCAGATAAAGTCGAGAAATTTATTCCACCTCAAAAAGGGAAAAAACATATTTTAAGAATTATAAGCGAGCTCTTAAATTTTAAAGCCAAAAATAAAGAAACAAATATTGGCGAAGCAGTCAGATTTTTCACAAATGTTACAAAAAAACGAAGTACAGCATTTATCATATCCGACTTTATTGATGAAGGGTTCGAAGAATCTATTAAAATTTCGAGCCGAAAGCACGACTTAATTGCACTCCGCATTTATGACGAAAGAGAAACAGTTATGCCAAATATCGGATTAGCTTGTTTTAAAGATGCCGAAACAAATGAGATTAGATGGCTCGACACTTCAAACTCAAATACAAGAAACAATTATTCAAATTTTTGGAAACAAAGAGAAAAAGAAATTAACGAAATATTTTTACGTTACGGAGTTGACAACCTAAAACTTAGAACCGACCAGGATTATGTAAAACCTTTAATGAATCTTTTTAAAATGAGAATTAATAAATAATGGCAATGAAGAAGATTCTATTATTTGGATATTTATTATTTGTTATGCAATTGGTTGCGTTTTCGCAAATCGTAACAATTGAAGCAAAACTCGACTCGAATAAATTCTTAATTGGCGACCAGATTAAATTAAACCTTATTATAACAAAGTCCAAAAGCGCTCAAATAAATTTTCCTGTGCTACCCGACAGTTTAGCATCGGGCGTTGAAGTAGTTGAGCGTTATAAACCCGACACAATTTCTAAAAACGGTAACGTTGTAAAACTTAAACAAACTTATTTAATTACTTCTTTTGAAAGTGGCAATCATACTATTCCTCCAATTCCATTTGAATTTTTGCACGATACTATTATTGATACTTTATATACCGATTCGGTTATGTTTTCAGTTAACACTCTGAAAGTTGATACGGCAAGCAAAAAAATTTATGATATAAAAAAACCTTTCGACGAACCATTTAGTTTGATGGAAATTTTAGGATACATTGTTTGGGGATTAGCTGCACTAATTTTAATTTTATTAGGAATTTATATCTATCGGAAATATAAGAAAAAGGAACCTTTAATTAAAATTCCTAAAAAACCTGCCGACCCACCTTATGTTATTGCTATACGTGAACTTGATGCGTTAAAAGAAAAAAAATTATGGCAAAATAATCACATAAAAAAATATCATACTGAACTAACAGATATTATTAGAAAATATATTGAAGCACGCTTTAACATTCAGGCATTGGAAATGACCAGCTACGAAATTATTCAAGCACTTTCAAACGAAAAATATGTATCCGAAAAAAACATTTCTGAACTGCGTCAAACGCTTGTTATCGCCGATTTTGTTAAATTTGCTAAAGCACAGCCATTACCCGATGAAAACGATTTAAGTATTCGACACGCATATCAATTTGTGAATGAAACTAAACCTACCGAACAATTTGTTTTAACAACTAATAATGATTCATTAGAAAGTGAACAGAAAGGAGATACAAATGCCTAATTACGTATTCTCATCACCTAAATTTTTAATTTTATTAGGTTTAATTATCCCAATGGTAATTTGGTATATTTTAAAACAAAAAAAGTCTGCTCCCACTATTTTAATATCTACATTACAAGGCTTTGGAGAACAAAAATATACTTTCAAAAACATTCTGAAACATATTTTATTTGCTTTTAGAATATTGTGTTTTACTTTTTTAGTACTTGCTTTGGCACGCCCTCAATCAACAAATAGCTGGCAAAATATTTCTACCGAAGGTATTGATATTATTATTTCGATGGATATTTCGGGAAGTATGCTTGCCGAAGATTTTCATCCAAACCGTTTAGAAGCAGGCAAAAATATCGCAGCCGAATTTATTAATAGTCGTCCAAACGACAGAATAGGGCTGGTTGTTTTTAGTGGAAAAAGTTTTACCCAATGCCCATTAACAACCGACCATGCAGTATTAATTAATTTATTTAAAAGTATAAAATTCGGAATGATTGACGATGGAACAGCAATGGGTGAAGGAATTGCAACAGCAATAAATAGAATAAAAGGCAGTAATGCAAAAAGTAAAACTATAATTTTATTAACCGATGGAGTAAATAATACTGGTTCTATTGCCCCTATTACTGCTGCTGAAATTGCAAAAACTTATGGAATAAGGATTTACACAATTGGAATTGGCACAATAGGACAAGCCCCCTACCCTTTTCAAACGCCTTATGGAACTCAAATTCAAATGCTCAATGTTGAAATTGACGAGCCGGTATTAAAACAAATCGCACAAATGACTGATGGAAAATATTTTAGAGCTACTAATAACGAGAAACTCAGAGAAATATATAAAGAAATTGACAAACTCGAAAAAACAAAAATTGCTGTTAAAGAATACAGAAAACATAAAGAAGAATTTTTTCCATTTGTTTTAATTGCTGCATTATTTTTATTTTTTGAGTTGTTATTAAAATTTACATTATTAAAAAAAATACCTTAATATATGTTTAAGTTCGGACACCCTGAATATTTATATGGATTGCTTGCGATATTGCTGTTTGCAGGGTTATTTGTTTTAAACTTATTTATTCGTAAAAAGAATCTTAATAAATTCGGACAATCTAATCTTATTCAATTATTAATGCCCGATGTAGCTAAGTGGCGAAATAGTGTAAAATTCATATTATTAATGTTTGCATATAGCTCATTAATAATTGGTTTAAGCGACCCCGAAATTGGAAGCAAACTCGACGATGTAAAACGTAAAGGAGTTGAACTTGTTATTGCTCTTGATGTTTCGAACAGTATGCTCGCCGAAGACGTTTACCCCAGCCGACTCGAAGCAGCAAAAATGGCTATAGAAAAATTAGTGGATAAATTAAGCAATGATAAAATTGGATTAGTAGTATTTGCCGGCGATGCATTTACACAATTACCAATTACAGCCGATTATGTATCAGCAAAAATGTTTCTTGAAAGTATTTCACCACAAATTGTTCAAATTCAAGGAACTGATATTGGTAAAGCCATTGAAGTTGGAATGCGTTCATTTTCAAGCGAAGGCGATAAAAACAAAGTTCTCGTAATTATTTCTGATGGCGAAAATCACGAAGAAGGTGTAAACGAAATAGCTACCGAAGCTACAAAAAAAGGAATAATAATTCATACAATTGGCATGGGACAGCCACAAGGTGCTCCTATTCCGGTTTATGGAAAATTTGGAAAAAAAGATTTTAAAACCGATAATAATGGAACTGTTATTATAACAAAAACTAACGACGCATTACTTCAACAAATTGCATCGGCTGGCGGTGGTATATATGTACGAGCAACTAATTCATTAACTGTACTAAATGAAATATTCGATAGAATAAATAAAATGAACCAAAAAGAAATAGATTCGCAAATATATTCAGATTACGAACATCAGTATCAATACTTTATAGTATTTACAATATTATTACTACTTATCGAATTTATGCTAATTGAAAAAAAGAATAAATTATTTAAAAATTTCAATCTTTTTAATAAACAATTATTATGATAACAAAGTTCACTATATTACTTTATCTTCTGATAATAACTATTTGCTCCTTTTCACAAACCGATAAAAAACAAATTCGTGAAGGAAATAATTTTTATAACAATAAAAAATACCGCGAATCGGAAGTAGCATATCAAAAAGCATTAAAAAAAGACCCTAAATCGTATAAAGCTATATTCAACTTAGGTGATGCACTTTACAAACAAGAAAAATATGATGAAGCAACAAAACAATTCACAGAAATGACTACAAAAGTTAACGACAAAGAAAATTCTTCAAAAGCTTTTCATAATTTAGGCAACTCTTATTTACTTCATAATAAAATAGATGAAAGTATTAATGCGTATAAAAGTGCTTTAAGGAATAATCCCAAAGATATGGAAACCAAATACAATTTGGCTTATGCTCAGGCAATGAAAAAGAAACAAGAGCAGCAAAAAAATCAAAACAATAAAAATAATCAACAAAACAAACAACAGCAACAGAAGCAACAACAGCAGAAACAACAGGATAAAAAAGATAATAAAGACAAAGAGCAGCAACAGCAACCAAAAGACCAAATGTCTAAAGATGATTCTGAACGTATGTTGCAAGCATTACAAGACGAAGAAAAAAATACGCAGGATAAAGTAAAAAAAATACAAGCTCAACAAGAAAAAAAAACAGTTGAAAAAGATTGGTAACTATCTAAGTTAAAAGTTATAAAGTTGAAAGTTGAAAGATTAAAAGAAGAAAAACAAAACAATAATGAAAAAATGCAGAAAACATAAAATAACATTAGTTACATTACTTTTATTAATAACATTTAATATTAGCAATGCTCAAGATGTTCAGTTCACAGCTTCTTCAAAAAACATTGTTTCAACAGGCGAACAATTTCGTTTAGTTTTTTCTTTAAATAATAAACCATCATCGTTTAAAGCCCCATCACTAAATGGCTTTGATATTTTAATGGGACCAAGCACATCAAGTAGTAGTAGTATTCAAATAATTAATGGACAAGTATCGCAATCGGTAAGTTATTCATATACATATATTTTAACTGCGACTAAAGAAGGTAAATATATGATAGAACCAGCCGAAGCTAATGTTGGTGGTAAAACGTACAAATCTAATTCAATATCTATTGAAGTTGTAAAAGGAAATCAATCAACCACTCAACAGAATAATCAGAATCAGAATCAAAGCCAGACTAATAACTCCGTTGATGTTTCAGGTGATGATGTTTTTGTTAGAGTAACCTTAAACAAAACTGATGTTATTCAGGGCGAACAAATTGTTGCTACAATAACAATTTACACAAAACTTAATATAGTTGGATTTGAAGATATGAAATTTCCTTCATTTAAAGGTTTTTGGAGCGATGATTTAGAAAGTCCAACACAAATTAATTTAAAACAAGAAAAATATAACGGTACCGTGTATTCAGTTGGCGTGCTTAAAAAGACTTTGTTAACTCCTCAACATTCGGGAAATATTACAATTGACCCTTATGAGCTTACTTGCGTTGTTCAACAACGTGTAAACAAAAGTAAACGAAGTTTTTTTGATGATTTTTTTGGAAATTATCAAAACGTTAGAAAAAAACTTGTTAGCCCTGCAATAACAGTTCATGTAAAGTCATTACCAAATAATAAACCAGCCGACTTCAGCGGAGCCGTTGGAAGTTTTGAACTCGAAACAACACTCGATAATAAAAATCCTAAAACTAACGAAGCAATATCTTATACTTTAAAACTTAAAGGCACCGGAAATTTAAAATTATCTGAACTTCCAAAAATTAATTTTCCATCAGACTTTGAGCAATACGACCCCAAAACAACTAACAATATAAATGTTTCGGGAAATGGTACAAGTGGCTCTAAAATAATTAATTACTTATTAATACCCCGCCATCCGGGCAAATATACAATACCTGCATCCAATTTTAGTTATTTCGATTTATCAAGTAAAACCTTTAAAACGCTATCAACTCCCGAATTTAAAATTAATGTTGATAAAGATTCAGCAAGCAACTCAACAGCAATTGTTTCTGAATTTTCAAAAGAAGATGTGAAATTTCTTGGTTCAGATATTCATTATATTAAAATTACCAAAGAAAAATTAAATGAGAAAGGAAAATATTTAATTTCAGAACCTTTATTTTACTTGGCTTACCCGTTTTCGTTTGCTTTGTTTTTATTTTTAATTATATGGCGAAGAAAACAAATAAAACAAAGTGCAGATATAGCAGCCATGAAAAATAAAAAAGCTAATAAAGTGGCACAAAAAAGACTTCTGCTTGCAAACCACTATTTAAAAGAAAACCAACAGGAAAAATATTATGAAGAAATGACCCGGGCTATTTGGGGATATTTAAGCGACAAACTAACTATACCCATTGCAGACCTTTCTAAAGAAAAAGCAAATGAAAATCTTAAAACAAAAAATATTTCTGATGAAACCATTTTAGCTTTAAATGAAATTATCGAAAACTGCGAATTTGCCAGATATTCACCTAATTCAGACTCATCACAGATGAATGAAATTTATAACAAGTCAACTGAACTAATTAGCAAACTCGAACAAAACATTAAGTAATAAGTTAGAAGTGAGAAGTTAAAAGTTGAAAAAAATAGAAGTAAGATAAAAGATATAAAGTTAAAAGTGAAAAGTTAAAAGTGAAAAATTAAACATTAAACATTAATCATTAAACATTAATAAGAAATACTTTGTTGTCATGTTGAGTGATTAGCGAAACATCTTTTCTTAAAATGCCCTTTATGAGAAAGAGATTGAAATAATACCGATACGGTATCTGTAATAGTCCAATAATCCTGAATATTCGGGAGTCCTAAAACAGCTACTCTATCGGCATTAACCATTCTAAAGTTCAAATTGTCCTTTGGACTAATTTGACCTAAGAATTGGTATAAATTGTAAAAACAATAAACGATAAATAAAATGAGAAGTAAAATTTTAAAAATATGAAAAACACAATTTTAATATTACTATTTTTTGCTTCGTTTGGAAGTTTTGCTATAAATCCAAACTCTGCAATAGATTCAGCTAATACTTATTACAAAAATGGCAATTATGATAATGCTGTAAAACTTTACGAATCAGTTTTGTATCAAGGATTAGAGTCGGCAAATGTATATTACAATTTAGGTAATTCATATTTTCGCATTAAAGAAATTCCAAAATCAATATTGAATTACGAACGTGCAAAACTTTTATCACCTATAGATGAGGATATTAACTTTAATTTGAATTTAGCCTCAAGTTTAATAATTGATAAAGTTAACATTATACCAGAATTTTTTATATATTCATGGATTAAAGATATTCTTAATTTTTTAAGCATTAACAATTGGGCAATAATTAGTCTGTCGTTATTTGTTTTTTCTCTAATATTGGTTTTGCTCTTTTTATTTTCTGAAAAAACTTTTTTGCGAAAACTATTTTTCTGGACAGGCAGTTTCACTTTTATTATTTCATTAATTTGTCTGGTTTTGGCTGTTTATGGCAGAGCAATGATAGTAAATAATCATTCGGCTATTGTAATGCAAGCTGTAACAACTGCCAAAAGTTCTCCAAACGACTCAAGTACCGACCTTTTTATTATTCACGAAGGAACAAAAGTTACAATAAACGAAAAACTCGACGATTGGACCGAAATAAAGTTAGCCGATGGTAATGTAGGTTGGATAAAAACTAAAGATATTGAAGAAATATAACTACTCACCCGGGATATTATTGAGCAACATATTGACGAACAAGTAACTACTTTAGGTATTAATCGTGCCTGTTTTTTTTTATTCGTCATTCCCGCGAAGGCGCATTGGCGTCAAGCTAAAAATTAATTTTTAGCTTGAAACACTTGTTCGTC
>JAVHRE010000480.1:0-7940 GCA_036171495.1 Bacteroidales bacterium | reverse complement strand
ACTTGAAGGTTAGATTAAAAAATGCAGCATAAAATGTTATTCGGTATAAACTCTAATTTTTATAAAATAGTTATCACAAGGAATATATTTTATTAGTATAAAAGAAACTAATGGTGCATTTATAAATAAAAAACTAATTATTAAATAATTTATATCTTTGCTTTTCAATCAAATCAAAAAATGCAGTGAAGCAAAAAAAGCTTACATTTTCTTTTACCGAATATAACAGCGAAAGCGAACTTCCCAAAAGTATTAAAGAACTTATAATTAATGCAAAAAAAACTGCATTAAATGCCTATGCTCCATATTCAAAATTTATGGTTGGTGCGGCAGTTTTGCTGGCAAACGGTAAAATTATTATGGGAAACAATCAGGAAAATTCGGCTTACCCATCGGGGTTATGTGCCGAAAGGGTTGCTTTATTTTATGCAAATTCTCAATATCCAAAAGTTGCTATTGAAGCAATAGCTATTGTTGCATTTCAGAACAAAAAAGAAGTAGAAAATCCTATTTATCCTTGCGGAGCTTGCAGGCAGGTTATTTTAGAAAGTCAGGGTAAACAAAAAAAGCCAATCAAATTATTTTTTGCCGGACAAAAATGTATTCATAGCGTTGATGATGCCTCTAATTTACTTCCACTTGAATTCGATAAAAAATATTTGAAATAAAATTTTTTAATGTGATTATTCGGAAATTTGACAATAAATTAATTGTAAAGGATGTGGCTTTAAAGGTGGTTTCCTGAGATTTTTTTCAAGTTTATAACATTACGCACAAACACTATTTAGTGTTTGTCCATAAAGCCAGTGTTTGATTCAGAATGTTTGAGTTCAAGGCATTCGAAGTTTTTAAAAACAAGGAGTTTACTGATGTAAATGACTGATTTTAAAAACGAGAATAACGCAGAAATCGGACATTATGGACAAACATTGTTTACTCAATCAGCATTTTAATTGCTCTTTGTTTATACAGCATCCACCAAAATATTACAAGTATTACTAAATAAGTTATTGTTGAAATTAACAATATGCCTGTTGGGTTATACTTGTAAATTATATAAGAAGACATTATATTTAATATTCCGCCTAAAATTACTAATGGCAAAGCAAAATGCTTAAATTTCATAATTCCACGAACAGAAATTATTATTAACATTGGAGCAACCATAAATAAAATACGGTCAATTAAATATGGCCATACCGGCATTAACACACCTGAAATAAGTAATGTTAACAATGCGCTTTTTACTATATAATTACTCAATTTTAATGTTCTGATTATGCCAATAACACCAATTAAAAACAAAAACCAATATTCGTCAATTACCCTGTAAATTTGTTTAAGGTTCGACAATTTGAATTCATCATTTGCAACTGAAATACGAGAGGTTAATATTCGTTTTATTATTGAGTCGTGGTAAAAATGCTCGATTAAAAAATATGAAATAACTACAGGAATTATAAACCCGGCAAAAACAACAGCAAAATGTTTTAATTTAACATTAAAATCAAGTTTTAAAAACAATATGTACGAAAATGTAAAAATTAATCCGATAATTGCACTTTCTTTAAACAAAAAACCAATGCCGGCAATAAAACCAATTAAGAGAAAATGGTTTAATTTTATACTTCGTTCTGAAAAATATTTTAATGTTAAATAAATTGTAAATACTCCAAAAAACCAACTTGCAACATCCGATAAAATAAAAAGTGAAAATATTGCAAATGGTTGGCAGGTAACATAAATCAACATTCCCAGAAAAGCAGGTTTATCATCGCAAAAAACTAACATGTTTATTTTGTATATAAAAAAACCGCATAAATAAAAAAACACAACATTCTGAAGAAGAAAAATATATTTTGGATTAATGGATGCTACAAACTCAATAAAGCCGGGAAGAACTAAGACAAGAGGTTTTGTTAAACGCGATTGAAAATCATAACCGCCATCTAAACCAAAAAGCATTCTTGCACCACCAATAAAACTCGGACTGTCGTATTGTTCCCATCTTAAAAAATCGAATAACAACCAATAAATTATTACTAAAATTGTGAGTGTGAAAAATATTTTTGTATTTGTACGCATTAATTATTTATAAAAAACTCATAACCTTAAACCAAATACCAGGTTTCAAATTCCAAGCCCCAAATACTAAGTTCCAAATACCAAGAACCAAATTACAAATCCCAAAACTCGAAACTATAAACTCGAAACTAATAATTAAAGTTTAGTGCCCAGAACACAAGTCTTTTTAAAATGTTTTGTTTTGCCATTTAAGTTAAAAACTTCAACAAAAACAATATAAATACCAACCGATGCTTTTTGTTTATAATCGTTTAATCCGTCCCAAGTAAAATATCCTTCTACAGCAAGCATTTCGTTAGATATTAAAGATTTAATTTTTCTGCCGCGAGCATCAAAAATTGTAACATTAGCTACATAACCGGGTTCGTCAAATTTATATCTGATGTTAAGCAAATCGTTGAATCCATCGTTGTCGGGCGAAAATATTTCCGGTTCTATTGTTATTTCTCCGTCAAACTGATTGAATTGTGCATATTGTGAATTAATGTAACCTGGTGTTCCAAAACCTGCACTTTCGGCTGCCGAGTGCCAGTTCTTTGCGTCCTGTGTGGGTATGTCGGGGTGAATACGTTCGAGCGAAACTCCTTGAAACGAATTAAGTAATTGAAACTGCATACTTTCGGTATAGCTAAAATCGTCAATTATTTGAAATGACTTATTTACTATTGTTACTCTGCCATCAGAACTATTATACGAAGGCATTGCATCCATTTTTACAAAAGTTTTTTTATATGGACAAGAATAAAATGGATATATTTTATTTGGATCAGTAGATAAAACTGCATAATCGCCGGGGAACAAATAAAATCCTTCCGTTGTAATACCGTATAAACTATTGTCTGTTACTATAGATAATCTCGCATCTTTTAAATCATAAATTTTAGTTGAATTGTTGTATAACTCAATATAATCTGTGCCTCCGGTAAATGGGTTAAACAATACTTCGTTAATAACAAAGCTTCCGGGAACAATCGTGTCGGGAATTGCAAAAGGAGCTTTATTGGACGTTGTTATTAAATTTCCTGCACAATCTTTAATTTGACCAATAACCGTAACTTCATAAACTGTATCTTTTACAAAGGTTTGGCTAAAAACTAAAATAACTTTTTTCTTTGTTAAATCTTTAAATACTGCACTTATTGGCAAGCCAATTCCATGATTTACAGTAAAGTCGGCAATATTTAAAGTGTCGCTTGCAAATAATGTTTCGCTAAATGTTAGTAACAATGTGTCGGGAAGTGTTAATATTGCTCTTAAAAGTTCAGGATTTATATTGTCGGCATTTGAACCATTTACAGAATTATTTCTGTCAGGAGTGCCACCTGTATGGTCCATAGATGCAGTCCAGTTTGCATATTCGCCACATGGATTAAGTGGGTCAATTTGCTCTAAACTCCAGCCACCGTTTTTTTTGTTTGAGTTTCTGTACCAGGTGTCGGAGTATTCGACAAATGAAATCGTTTGTCCTTCTTTATTTTTAAGAACTAATGTGTTGCTTGCGTTTGTTAGGGCTGATGACGAAGAAATAATACCAACAGTGTTTCCATAAGCTTGCAGAGCAGTTTGTGCTGATTGTGTGCATAGGATTAAATAATCGCTTGCGAGAATTTTTGTTGTAGGAAATACAACCGTAGTGCTTCCAATAGTAAGAGTCCAATTTGTTAATTCAATATCATAAACCGAACGGTTGTATAATTCGATATATTCTGCATCTGGTAAACCAACTACTGGTGTTGGGTCTGCCATAATTTCATTGAATTGGACATCAAATGGAACCGCTCTGTACCATATAAATTGCTGAATAACAGGATTTGTAATACTGTTATTTGAAAAATCTTTTAGGTTTGATGCTGTTATTGTGTATGTTGTTCCAGAAACGAATGGTGTAGAAAAGGTTAAGTGAATATTTTTATAATTAATTGCATCACGAATAACTGACGTGGGATTTCCAATGCCATTGTTTACCAAATAATTTGCTGTATCTTGAGCTGTGTTTAATGAAATTCCTTCGCTAAAATTCAAATCAATGTGAAGCGAATCTATTACTGATAAACTTGCAAATGAAGGAGGAATTGTATCAACCTGAATTGGTCCGCAATAAAAATCGTCGAATGAAAATTTATTTGATGCGTAAGAGCTTGTATATCTACAAAACACTCCTGTATAAAAACCGTTAGAGAAAAATGAATTATCGGTTGCTGATGCTTGTAACTCGAAACTTGAACCTCCGGTTGGGTCTGCATAAACTCGCCATAATCCGGTATTTGTTCTTATAACTTTAATTCTAACATTTGGATTATTTGCCATTAATCCGTCTGTGCCTCTGCAAATTGAAGTTACGGTATTTCCTGATTGATAAAAAAGTTCAATTGCATCAGTTGCTCCATTTTCGCCAATTTTTATAAAATAACCATGTAAAGTGTCCTTTAGATTTAAATTGTTACTAACTAAATAATATTTTATAAAATTATTATCAGATGGGGCAAAGTTTAAGTTAATATATGCTTGCCACTCAATACTATCAAGTTGAAGTGATATTGGAGTAACTAAGGTAGATGTGTCGTAAGAGTTTGATGTAGTTGTAAAAAGTTGAAGTTGGTATTGTGTACTAATAATAAAATCTCCGGTTTCGCCAAACCATGATGGATTATTATTGAAATCGCCATCGGTAAAAGATTCATTAAGAATTTGTCCGGCAGACATGCAATTTATTAAATTTGATGTTGCTGAAGTTAGAGCCGAATAGTTTTCTGTTACAATTAATGAAAAATATTCGGAAGTACTATAAGTTAAATCTGTCCAATTATAAGTTCCATTGGCAAGAGTTACAGATAATCCAGCTAAAGAATTTAATGTGCCATTTCCAATTTGTTTTTGAATTGTTATTTGATTTGCAGCACTTATGTCCACATTGTTATTTATATCGGTTGCTTTAACCGAAACATTAAAATTCTGATTTGCCCAAATGCTTTGAGGCATTGTAACAAATTGTAGTTTTATGGCTGTAACATTTATTGTAAAAATATTTGAAGTTACATCTGATGCAAATGTTGACAGAAAAGCAGAACCGCTTAAATCAGCATACCATCCTGAATTTATATGACTTATCAAAAACTGCAAATTCATTTCATCTGTAATATTGTTAGAATTTAGATAAACTTCAAAACTAAGCTCTGAAGAACTTCCATCAGGAATAACCAAATTACCAGAATTAATTGAAAAAGTAATAGAATCAGTAGTAATATTTGTTTGCTGTACTGTTACAGGGATACCATTGTTTTTCAAAATTATTCCTTGGATAACGATAGGCCAGTCAGCCCCTGTTCCGCTAATTGGATTCTTTAATGTAATTAATGTTATTTTTGTAGGCAACCCATCACCGGAACCTGCATCAGTCACTAAAGTTTTAAAAACCGGAATTGCAACTGAATAATTAGTAGCTAACGAAGAAATATTTCCTGCTGCAATTTGTGTTGCCGGATTTTGAACATAAGTATCGTTATTATTCGGATTTATTATCTGATTAACATTTCCACCGATAGCAAGACCATTGGAACCTGCATTTACAGAATAAAATCCCCAACCACCGGTAGAAGTTTGCCCACTTGCGTAATAACGAATTGTTACAGTAGTTCCTGATGGAACATTCTGCAAAGCCAAAATTCCTGTTAAATCAATTTGTGCTAAAGTTAAAGATGTTGTTTGAACAGGTGAACCTATTAATGTGAAATTAATACCATTGAGACTATAAGCAAATTGTGAAGTAACACCGGGTGCAGCATAATACCCAGGTGTGCCACCAAATTTAGCATCAATAGTGCTTAACGATAATGAATAACCTAAAGTTGGAGATAAAGTTATTTGAAAATAATCAGTATCTGAAGTTGAAATGCCATCATCTTTAAAACCTGTTGTTCTGAAAGAGTTTGCTCCTGAACTTGAATTTGCACCTGAGCCACGTGTAATTGTATTAAACGAGGAAACTAAATTTGCATTGTAAGTAGTTGCTGCAAAATTTATTGGAGAGTTTTGACCAAAAAAATCCCATGCCGCAATTTGTCCAAAACTATAAATAAAGCTTACTGAAATTAATAGTCCTGTGAACAGCAATATACGTATATTCATAAAATGAAAATATTTGATAAAAGTACAAAAAAATTGAGATAATAAAAGAAATTTATTTCTTGATGGCAACTCTATAACCACACAAAAAATTCGTTCCCGATTTTTTCGGGACGAAGTTTATGCCGAAGCAATCTATTGTAAATAAGTAAGATTGCGAAATAGCAATTACGGTATAATTTTTAGAGATGAGCTATTGATAAACAACCTTTTTAACAAACACTTCATTGCCAGAATAAACTTTTACAATATATATTCCTTTAGGATAACTTGATAAGTCTATTAATGTTTTATTGTTTGATTCTTTTTTATAAATAATCAATCCTATACTATTTGTAATTACAATATTTGATTTGCAAGTTGTTTCACCTAAATCTACTATAAAGGAACTATTTGTTGGATTAGGGTAAATTTTAGGATTATTAACTATTTCATTATTTACTTTATTTTCTTTAAGAGTTGTGTGATTTGGGGAATTATAACTTTCGTTGTTATCATTATTATTATTAAAAACTAAACTTTTTGAATTTAAACATAAATCTTCTATACTATAAGTGCCTGCATTAAGAGTTGTGTTAGGGAGTATTTCAATTGAGTTTCCTGCAATTACATTTATTGGGTCAACCACTGTTGCATTTGAAATGTTTATATTGTTTGAAGCAGAAAGGTCAATCGCTATATTCCCAGTCTTTGAAAGGTTTTCAGGAATGTATTTAAAATACCTTACAGATTCTATCCAACCACCCCAATCACTTGTAGCTAACTTAATTCTATATGTTTTCCCATTTTTAAGTGGACCTATTCCTAATGCATTAAAATCATCATCATTTAAAGTTACAGGATCTATTGCAACTTCAGTCATAGTTGATGGATATGTAATATTAATATCATCTTGCCGTGAATACCATTTTGAATAAAAATTACCAATAACTTGAAAATCTGAATTAACTTCAGCTATTTCTACAAAATATTCAGCATATGTACAATCACATTTCCATGGATTTAAAAGATGTCTATGACAAAGTGAAGGGTCATTGATATCGCTACAATTTTGTGTTTTAACGGTATGAATGACTGTCCAGTTACAATTAGTTGTAACAGGTTTTAGAACAACTTCACCTTCAATGCATGGAACGCCACCTAATCCATATTCATTAATTATCATACCATCTGCAAGCGAAGCATTCCAATTCTGGCAACTGCTGCCAGTTCCTGTTCCAGTACCAGTACCAGTACCAGTAGGGCAATAAGTATCTAAAGAAGTTTGTCCAGTATGATAAGGATCTAAATAAGAAGAAATACCAAGTGCCCCACTATTTGTCCATGAATCAGAAAATTTGCCAAATGTAGTTGTATTTAATGGATTACACCAATCGTAATTGGGATATACACCATATACAAATAAACTATGAGCTTGTCCAATAATTTTATGACTGTTATCAAATAATGGACATCCTGAAGAACCTGGCTGTATAATTCCTTCATTCGGATTCCACGATAGTTGCCAAAAATCTGAAGAAAAATCAGTTATTGCATTAGCTAAAGAAATTTTCTTTACATCACCACGTGGATGATGGATTGCAACGAATGGAGGTTGAGGATTTGTGGTTAATGTCCACCCCGCATAACAGGCACCATAAGTTATCACAGTCTCTTTCGAAGTATTCAAATCTAAAAGTAAATAATCTGAAGTTGGAGAACAAGTTCCATCAGCAGCAAGAATTAATGAGCCA
>JAVHRE010000479.1:0-1547 GCA_036171495.1 Bacteroidales bacterium | reverse complement strand
AGGCGGGACTGTGTAACATCAGTTAATGAAATTCAGAAAATAGTTAAAAAAATAAAAAAAAATTGTGATTAAATAAATAAGTATTATATTTGAGCATTTAATTACTTTAATCCTTTTTAAACTTAAAATACTGATTATGAAACGAAAAATAGTAAAGATTGATGAAGAAATATGCAACGGTTGCGGAGAGTGCATTCCAAATTGCCACGAAGGAGCATTACAAATTATTGACAGTAAAGCCCGTTTAGTTAGTGATTTAATGTGCGATGGATTAGGTGCCTGCCTTGGACATTGCCCTTTAGATGCAATCACAATTGAAGAACGTGAAGCCGAAGATTATAAAGAAGTAAAAGTTATGGAAGAAATGGTTACTAAAGGAAAAAACACTGTAATCGCCCACATGAAACATTTAAAAGAACATGGCGAACATGGATTTTTAAAAGAAGCCGTTGGATTTTTAATGCTCAATAAAGGTAAGTTTTCGTTTACACCAGAAGAAGTAATATCTGAAGTGCATGGACACGCTCACGAACACGGAAGTGGAGGTTGCCCGGGCTCACAAACAATTACTTTTGATAAGAAAAATGATGAAAACAATAGTAGCAATTCTGACATAAGTCAAAAATCGGAATTAAGACAATGGCCAATTCAATTACATTTAGTAAATCCGGTTGCCCCCTATTTTCGCGATGCCGATTTGTTAATTGCTGCCGATTGCGTTGCATTTTCGTTAGGGAACTTTCATTCAAAGTATTTAAAATCAAAAAGTCTGGCAATGGCATGTCCAAAGCTTGATTCTAATCAAGAAATTTATAAAGAAAAGCTTATTAAAATGATTGACGAAGCAAAAGTAAATACAATTACAGTTATGATTATGGAAGTTCCATGTTGTGGTGGCTTGCTTCGTTTAGTACAAATGGCTCAACAGGAAGCAACAAGAAAAGTTCCTGTAAAAGCTTTAACTGTTAGTATTCAAGGTGAAATACTACAAGAAAATTGGGTTTAAATCATAATTCAAAATTCATAAATCACAAATTTTTATTTTATGTCAACAAACACGTTTCAAAATTCACAAATATTCGAGCTTTCAGAAAGTATTGAATATAGCAATGGAGCAATTGTAAGCAAGGTAATTATTAAAAAAGAAATGAGTAACCTAACTTTATTTGCATTTGATAAAGGTCAGGGCTTAAGCGAACATACCGCACCTTTTGATGCAATAGTTCAAATTGTTGAAGGGAACGGAGAAATAATCATTAATAAAGTTCCATTCAAATTAAATACTGGTCAATTTATTATTATGCCAGCAAATGTTCCTCATGCAGTTATAGCAACAGAACGTTTTAAAATGCTATTAATTATGATAAAAGGCGAATAGCATACAAGTAAATTATCTCTTTTAATTATAGGGGACTTCTAAAAATTAATGACACGTTATTCCTGCGAAAGCAGGAATCCCCTTTATATTAGCATAATGTGAGATTGCGGGTCAAGCCCGCAATAACGCTCCCGCTTTAGGCGGGATTTAGAACCCACCTATAAATATT
>JAVHRE010000478.1:0-7993 GCA_036171495.1 Bacteroidales bacterium | reverse complement strand
CAGCTCGGTAGAGTACACGTCTGGGGGGCGTGTGGTCGCAGGTTCAAATCCTGTCACCCCGACTAATAAAATCAATGGTTTCAAGTGATTATTATTTGAAGCCATTTTTTATTTGCTTACTATTTGCATACAAACAGGCTTTAAAACTTTTTTTTAACACTTCATTTTTACCAAAGACTGCATTAACTCACTTCGTTTATAATATCTACGATTAGCAATACCATAACACGTAACTTTACCTTTTTTAGTCCAAGCCCAAAGGGTGCTGCTATCAATTTGTAATAGCTTACAAGTTTCAGCACGTGTAAGGAGTTCATCATTTGCCTCGTTGGATTGGAGGCTTTTCTTGAAGTCGAGTAATTGACTTTTTACATTTTCGCTAATTAGATTTACTAATGCTTCGGGTGTTATACCTTGTAATATGATTTGATTTTCCATTTTGTTTTAAAATTTTTTAAATAAAAAAAGAGCCGTTTAAAGCTCTTTTAGTTTGGTATTTGTGTTGTTTTAAGTTTATTAATAATACATAAATTCGGTTATTTTTCCACTAAATGAATCTTTAATTTTCCATAAAACAATTCCTTTACCCTTATTAAATGTTATTTGTATGTTTTTAGTATCATCTTCGTATTTATACGATATGATGTTACCTACACTAGTATTTTGTAATTTAAGTAGAGTAACATCATGATTCGGAATGTTGTTTTTGATATTGTTTTTAAAAATTGCACCTGAAACAGATGTTCTTACTAACGAATCATTATACATATTAAAAGTACATGTAGTACTCATTATTGTACCCATAATTGATACTTTATTCGTAGTACATTCATTTACTAAAGAATCAGTTTGTCCATAAGTCAACCCAACTAAACACATCATTAGTGTTATCATCATTAATTTTTTCACAATTTATTTATTTTAGGTAATTGTTTTTTCAAATCTACGAACAATACTATTACCAAACTATGATACTGATTATTTTAAATAATTATCCAAAGGGTTTTTCATTAAAAAAAACGGTCTTTCTGTTTTTGGTTTATTTCCATACTCATTCCAAAACTCCTTTAAATCTTTTATCAATTCCTTTTTATTAAATTCTTTATCAAAATCAATTATTACCCAAACATTTATAGTCTTTTGAATTAAAGTTTCAATTTGTTGCTGTTTTAAATTAGTGTTTTCAATAAAGAAAATCAAATCTTCAAACGTATCTATTTTATACATGGCTTTAATCTTTAAATGAAATTGTAATAGGTTTATCGGTGGTGGGTGGTGTTCCACTACCTAAATTTATTATTACTGGTTGAAAATTACTGTCTATATCTGTTGTTAATTCTGTGCTTCTTAATGTAGGTATAACAAACTTTGAAATCTCTAACAATAATTTTACTCTATCTTTTGAATCGAGTGCATCAATATCAGTTTGTAATTTATCAAAGTTGTTTTCTAATAATAGGGTAAATTTTTTCCTTAATTCGTTAGTTACTTTGTTTGGCGTTCCTGTTGGTCTTCCAGTTACATTATTTGTTCTTCCTTTTGGTAATCCCATTTTTGTAAATTTTTGTTGTTTTCAAAAAATTGTTAATTCATTATTTTTTTTAATTCCTGTAACCTATTCAGATAGGGTAAAAATCTTTTATTGCTATTGTTCGCTTTTACCGTTTCTAAATGTTTTTTTATGAATATCGGTACATCAATAATTTTACTGGAAGCGTTTAATTGTATCGGTTGCTTTTCGGTTGCTAATTCCTTAAAAAAATCTTCCAGTACTTCAATTTCATTATACCAATTTTCGGGCTGTTCTATCTCAAAAACCTCAACTTTTGGCAATGGTACAACCAATGGTGCAACGTGCGAAAATATATTTGTTTTTGGTGCTTCACTTACTTCACTTGCTACACTTTTTTTTAGTTCGGGCTGTGGTTGTTGTTTTCTAAATAGTTGCCAATCCTGTTTTATTAGATAGTCTGCAAGGTCGTTACCCTCGTTTTTATCCCTTTCAGGTGCTAACTGCTCCAGTAAGTCCGAAAATATAAATTGTGTTCCATTTAGTCGGCTTTCGTATTCTTTGGTTTTGGTTTCCCATTCTTTAAAAGTATTACCGTCTTTTGACAGGTCGGGAAATACATAAACAAAACGCCCTTTCAATACTTTCAATTTATCAAAAGAAAAACTACTTTTATTGTAAACTGCCAACCAAAGTAAATTTTTTGGCTGTTCAGGAAAGCCAAAATATAACGTACCATAAACGGCTGTCTTTGGTGCTTCTACTAATGCGACTGGGTTGTTTGGATATTTACTTAAAAGGTGTTCGCCAAATAAACAAGTAATCCGTTTGTCCTGTTTTGTGTATGCTTTCAACCATTCAGGCAAAGGCTTATTGTTTCGGCTAAGGTGTTTCTCAATAATGGAATGTAAAAAATTTGTTGCTGTGGTGTGGTTTGTTTCGTCAAACTGTTTAACTTGAATTGCTCTAACATTGTTATCAATATCAATAAATGGAAATGTAACCGCACCAGTTAAATATCCATTGCTTACACTTCCTAAACGGTAAAGGGAAATAACTTGCTCCACATCTGCAACTTCAAAAGGATAAGATACATTTTGAAGTAGATTTTGAATAAAATTGTTTGTTTCATAATTTGATAGTGTTTGTTTTAAAACCTCGACTGGTAAAAATGCAAGTGTAGGTGTTGGTTGTGTTTTTTTTCGCTGTGGCTTCCAGTTATTCGGAATTTTCGAACGGTTGCCCTGTTCCTGTTCCCAAATAGCTTTTGCATATCCATTTTTATAGGGGTTGAGGTGGTACAAACATTTACTTTCACGGTCGCAACGTCCGTACTGTTCGGGCAAATAGTCGCCTGTTTCTGTATCAATGTAACAAACAAATGTTTTTCTATTACAGTCGGGGCAATGGTGCTTTTTATTGCTTTTATCTAATATGTATCTGTATTCATTCATTGAAACTTTTTGTTAAAGATGTTCGTAATAAGTAATAAATTTATTACCTTTGTGTTTATGAAATACAATGAACTGTTTAGGCTTCTTAAAAAAGACGGTTGGTTTGAAGTAAGGCAAAAGGGTAGCCATGTAATTATGCAGCACCTCGAAAAGCCCGAACAATTAACTGTTCCGTACCATGCAGGAAAAGAAGTTAAAAAAGGTTTATTGACTGCAATACTGAAACAAGCGAATATTAAAACAACAAAACGATGAAAAAGCCAAAAATTAATATAACAGTAACCAAAGAAGATACTGGATATAGTGCAAATACTTTGGTAAATGGTAATTTTATTGCAACCGAAGCCGAAACATTTGAGGAACTTAAAGCAACTATATTGGAAGCTGTAAACTTTACTTTTGAAGAAAAAGGCTTTGTTTATACTATAAATGAAATTCTGTTTAAATACGACCTTGAAAGTTTCTTTGACTTTTATAAGGTTATCAATGCAAAGGCACTTTCCGAACGAATAGGAATGAATCAAAGCCTTTTGGCTCAATACATCAAAGGAATTAAAAAACCCTCTGCACCTCAAACCAAACGTATTTTGTTGGGGGTTCAGCAAATAGGTAGGGAACTTTCCGAAGTTCGGTTTTTGCTCTAATATGTATTTGTGTTCTGTTTTCATTTAGTGTAGTTAGTGAAGCAAGTGAACATTAAAAAACAATCTTTTTTTGAGCGTTTACAACTGTACCGTAATTTTTACGTTCTGTTTGGTAGCCTGAATTTCTTAATCTGTCTGCAAGTGTTCGCAACGAACAAGCTTTAAAACCGCTTTCAATACAATAGCTTCGGTATTCGTTGAACAAATCTTTTAAAGGAATTTCATTTGTCGCTGAAACATTGTAATCGTGTTCGTTTAAAAACATCTGTACGCTGTCGCTTTCAATCTTGTATTGCTCAACGGTTTTTTGGGCTGCTTCACAATTTGAAAACCTCTTTTGTTCCAGTAATCTATTCAACCCCTCCAGTACCCAGTTAAAAACGCCTGAAAGTTCCTTTTCAATAATCTTTGTATGTAGATTTTTATCCTGTTCATGTTCAGGAATAGTAACATCAAAAGGAATAATTAAAAACCGTCTGAAATAAGCGTTTGTATGTTCAACGTCTTTAGGTAACTCATTGCAATTAAAAATCAGTTTTGCGTATTGTTTTAAAATGAAAGGTTGCCCATAAGGTAAACGTGCTTCAACTGGTTCGCCTGAAACTAATTGTTTGAAAATAGAAGTTTCAAGTTTGCCGTTTATTTCACTTGCATAGTTTACCAACTTATTAGCAATTTTCGCCCTAAAATATCCGTTATCATTTGTTAGACTTTGTAAGGAATAATTACTTATACTTTCAGCCCCTAATAAGGCGTTTACAACTTCATAGAATACACTTTTTCCATTTGCTCCAGTACCGTAAAGGATTAATGCTTTTTCTTCCTTTAGCGAATTACCGCCATGCTTAATAAATACATATCCCAAATATTCTGCTAATACCTTTTGACGTTCTTTGTCGGGCAATACTTTGTTTAAATACTTTTCAAATATCGGTGCTGTTGCCTGTGGTTCGTATTCAAATGGTAATTGATAAGTAATGAAGTCCGAACGGTCAAACGGTCTTAATTTCGTTCCTTGTGGGCTTATTTCAAATGTTCCATTCAATAGGTTAATCAGTACCGTATCTTTATTATTTTCAGGTGTTGGTAAATATGCTGTTGAAAGGAATTGTTTAAATAATTGTTCCCTAAATTGGTAAAATCTTGCATCAAACTTAGGTACGCCCATTTGTTCGGCTGCTTCGCCTAAAAATTTTTGATATGTTTCTTTGTCTATTTCACTCCAAAACATACCATTGAACAAGTAAATAAAATCATGGTTTTTGCATAAGCCCCAACGGTTCTTTTCTGCATAAGTCAAAGCGTTTTCAATTGATAAGACTAAATAATGCTTAAGATTTACTTTTAACTTTTTAAGTTGCCCCAGTTCTTTTAAAATTTTTTCTTTTAACTCTTCATTTTCAGGGTCTTTATTTTGCTTTTCAGAAAGTTTTTTAAGACGTTCTTTTATTTCTTTTGTTTCAGGAAAAGCCAACAATTGAAAGTCCAACGGCTCAAACTGTTCAATTAATTGTTCTAATATTTCAGCGTGTGGCGTGGCTTCGCTTTTGCCTTTCAGTTCCTCAACATGATTCAAGATAGTTTCAGGATTATCGAGGTCATCAAATACAGGGTTTAGTTTTACGCTATTTCCTTTATTTTCTGTATCTTTACCCTTGTCCTTGCTAAAAGACTTAAGGCTGTTCAGTTGGTTATTTTCCATTGTTCAGCCTTTTTTTATTGTTCAATAAATACGCTCCTGCTTCTGCTTCAATTTCAGCGTTTGATTTTTTACGACCGTCTTTAATCCAATTAATAATAATATCACGTTGGAAATATAGGCGTTTACCTCTTTTACATACTCCTGGCAATTCGCCTTTGGAGTGCTTACTGTAAACCGTTGGTTTGGTAAGGTGCAATAATTCTACAACCTCATCAATCGTTAAAAGTTGTTTTTGTTGGTTGGTGGTTTCAACCTGAATAGGTTGGTGCTTAAGGTCGAGTATTAAGTTTTCAATACTGCTTAACCTTGCTTCGATTACTTCAAATGGATTGTTCATTTTGTACAAGTTTTAAATTTCTTGTACAAATGTGGGTTGGTTACAAAGTAGGTAACTGGTTATAACTGGTTACAAAGTTTATTGATAGTCTGTATCGTATATTTTTTTCAATATTGAAACCTCTTCTTTTGCCCTTTCTTGGTCGTTTGTTGGTAGTAGTATAATAACGCTTTCAATTAGTTTAATTTTATTATCAAGTTTTTTGTGTGTACATTGGTTTGGTTTACCTTTTCTGTTGGTTGTACTTGAATAATATGTAAATCTTTGAAACAATTTTTCGCCTGAATTATGTCCGTACTGTTTAGCAATATCGTTTCCGTTTTCTCTTGTAATTTGTAACCCTTCATAAGCATATTTTAAAGCTATTTGGTTAATTGTTAGTTCAGTTTTCGTTTTCTTTATCTTTTCAGGTTGTATAGGAGGTTTATTATACTCGTCCAACAAATTTTTAATTCTAATAATTTCCTTATCTACATAGTCTTCTTCTTTATTAGTTCTTTCTTCTACATCCATTTCCTCCCATGTCGTAATCCTAAATTTTTGTTGTTCTGTTAGTTCCTCTTTAGAATTTTTTTCTATTTTATGTTGATGGTTTACATCATAATATGCAGTACGGCAATAATTAATATTTCTCTTCCAACCATCATAAAAATCTTTTTTTTCATGAAGTGTTAAGGGTATTATCCACAAATTAATAACATCTATTCTTTCACTTAATTTTTCTTGTAAAATATCGGCAAACCAAAAATATTTTGCATATTGAAAAGAAGTATTATTCATAAATGAAATGAATTTTTCTTTATTGTTGTATTTTTCTAATTGTTCTTGTTGAGATTTTTCTAATTCTTTGTATTTATTTTCCATTATATTTTTATTAATATTCAAAAAAAGTACGCTTACAATTCCATGTCTTCACTTAATTTTTTAAATGCTTCTTGTGGAAAAGAGTTAATATAGTTTTCTGTTACTGCTAAATTTCCATCGTGTAATATTTCAGAAATTAAGGCAACTGAAAAGCCTTTTATTATTGATACGGTCGCAAACGAATGTCGGGCGTAATACGTTCCTATTTGTTTTGCTAATTGTTCATCAATACCACTAAACAAAGCAAATGCCCGAAAATTTTTATTGATAAAGTTTGTAAATGCCTTTATTTTATCGTGTTTTTGTTGAGGTGTATCATCTTTGTTGAGAATACCAAACAAAAATTCTGAATCAGTATTTTTTCGCCTTTCAATAATTTGCTTTAACGTATCGGTTAAAGGCACTTGCTTAATGGTTCGTTCCTTTTTAGTGTTCTTTGTTTTGGCTCTAACATAAGAAAAGTTATCTTTTTGAACAGATTTGTGAGTTAATTCAGAAATATCCCTAACATTCATTCCATACGAATAATAAGAAAAAAACCAAAAATCTTTAGCCATTTCTTGCTGTTCATTTTCGGGGGTGGTATGCCATAATAATTTTAATTCAGCTTCGGTAAGTGCTTTGTTTATTTTTTTACTGGTAGGAATAGAAAAACTATCTTTTAAAAATGGATAATCTTCTAAACTTATTGCTCCTTTTTTGATAGCGATATTATAAACTGCTCTTAGGTTTCTTAAATAAATACCAATGGTTGCAGCCGACAAACCTTTTATATTTTCGCAATAGGAAGTAAATTTATTAAGAAAAGAAACATTTATTGATTCAAACAAAAGTGTTTCAGGTTTACCGTTATACTTTAAATATGCCATAATGCAGCGTTTAGCACTTTCGTATTTTTCGGCTGTTGAAATTGCCCCTAAATCAATTTTTAGCTTTGTAACTTCATCAAATACAGAAAATACATTTTTATAATCAGCGTTTTGAATATCAAACATTATTTTTTCAAAACTTTCAAAACTAAAATGTTTCAAGTCATCAATAATGGTGTTTGCTTTATTTTGAAGTGCGAATAATTTTTTTCTATTTTTTTGGTGTTCTTTTCGTGGCTTTGTAGTTTCCCAAATGCTTTTAAATTCATTTTCTGAAAACTCAAATATTGTAGAATAGTATTTTTGTTTTTTTGGATGTGGACAAAACACACTTAGTTTAACTGGATATGTTTCATTTTTCTTTTTTCGCCTTTTGTCTAAGATAATTGAAACAGTGATTTTTTTCATGTTTTAAAAATTTGCTTACTATTTGCATACAAATATACAAAATTTGCATACAATAACACAAAATATCACAAAGTTAGTTATCTTTGTAAAGCCCTATTTACAAAGGTTGTAAATAACAAAACATAAAAAACGAATAATAAAAAAATACGACTGGGGGGCGTGTGGTCGCAGGTTCAAATCCTGTCGCCCCGACAAAAAAAAGAGG
>JAVHRE010000477.1:0-1557 GCA_036171495.1 Bacteroidales bacterium | reverse complement strand
CAGAACTTAGCGAAGCGATTTCACTGCTTGCTCCGCTTTTGCGGAGAACACCTTTAAAAATAAAAATAAATGTGAGTAATGTTCGAGTTCAAAGCTTGCCCCGCTTTTGCGGGGGCTTGCGAAGTTTTAAAAATCTCACTACCTTCGTTCCGCTTCGGCGGAACGATTTGCAATCTCTTTTCGAGCATATGATATGCACAATTGTTCCGCTTCGGCGGAACAATGGCAGAATAGCTTGTGTTGAGCAGTTCGATAAACTCACTGTACCACTTGCCGAAATAAAAAAATCGGACATTCTGAACAAACACTATTAGGACTTACGCAAAAAAAACAATATGACACGAACTTAGCGAAGCGATTTCACGAATACCTTTAAAATAAAATATAAATATGAGTAATTACACTAATAAAAAATAAGTTATTGGGTTATTTAGTTATTGAAAAAATCACTTCATATTAACTTAATAACTTAATAACAAATAACTTAATAACCATAACAAAGTGTCAAAAATAAACTTCTGCGTAAGTCCTAACTATATAGAACGTAACAGTAATTCACGTCCATTTTTTCACAAAACCAACAAAGCAACTGAAGAAACAATAAAAAAACACCTGTCAGTATTACTAACAGGTGCTTTAAACTAACCTATGAAAAAGAAACAACTACAAAAGTTCTTCATATCTGCGTTCAACTTCTTGCCAATTTACTAGCGACCAAAAAGCCGAAACGTAATCGGGACGACGATTTTGATATTTTAAATAATATGCGTGCTCCCAAACATCTAAACACAAAATTGGAACTCCACGCTGTTCGGTAATATCCATCAAAGGATTATCTTGATTGGGAGTTGACGAAACAAATAATTTTCCGTTTTCATCAACAGAAAGCCATGCCCAGCCACTTCCAAAACGGGTTTTAGCGGCATTTCCAAACTCTTCTTTAAATTTTTCAAATGTCCCAAAGTATTTATTAATTGCTTCGGATAATTTCCCTTTTGGTATGCCACCACCTTTAGCAGATAAACATTGCCAAAAAAGCGAATGATTATAATGTCCACCGCCATTATTTCTAATGGCTATAGGACATTTACTGATGTTTTGAAAAATTTCAACTAATGGTGTTTTTTCAAATTCAGTACCTTTTATTGCATTATTTAAATTGTTTACATAAGCAGCATGATGCTTTGTTAAATGTATTTCCATTGTTGCTTTGTCAATGTAAGGTTCTAATGCATCGTAAGCGTATCCAAGTTCCGGTAAGGTAAATGGATATACCAACCTTTTTTCTTTTATGATATCTGTTTTCATTTTATTATTATTATTTGTTATTAAACTTATTGTATTAAATGATGATAGTAATATTATTGTTACTATTGCGAATATTAATTTTGAGTTTCTCATAATTTTATTTTCTACAAATGTAAACCTTATTTAGACTAATTCCAAATAATAAATGTTAAAAAATTATAATTGTTGAAATTATTTTATAAATTTGCTTAATCTTTTTTTGTAACTACACAGCCAGTTTAAAATGTTAAAGAACAAATATATGCCACA
>JAVHRE010000476.1:0-8062 GCA_036171495.1 Bacteroidales bacterium | reverse complement strand
TGCAAAATTACAAAACATTCACGGTTTCCCGTCATTCCCGCGCAGGCGGGAATCCCCCTGTTTATTCATCGTTCCCGTATTCGGGAGATTCCCGCTTTCGCGGGAATGACGTACGGGAGGGGAATGACGAATAAAAAAACAGGTACGATTAATATCTGAGTAGTTACTTGTTCGCCAATATGCTGCTCAATAATATTTCGGGTGAGTAGTTACAAAAGTTTGTTGTTTATTGCCAACTGCCCTACTGCCGTTAATACAATTGCATTATTAACACACTTTTAGTGTTATTTGTTATTTTAAATCTGTCGTCAATTCTTTGTCCTACAATCCAAATTATTTTATTTAACGATTCAATGAGCCATGTTTTTTCTTTTTCAACTTTTGAAATCTTCTCGTCAATAAAAAAATCGCTTAACTTTTTAAAACCTTCCATGCCATAAGGATTAAAAAAATCGCCATAAGTCCAATGCCTTATTATCAATGGAAATTCAATTGTGTCGGCATCAAGCATTGCAATATTTTTATTCTTTGTTATAGTTTGCTCTTCTAACCAGTTTATTTTTTTAATTGACATTTCAAAAGGTTCCGAGAGCCAATCCTGTTCTTCATCAATATAATATTTGTGTTGGTTACTTTCATTATTTATTAGTGATAAAATAATTTTATCGCGGTCTTTATTTAAACAATAATTTTTAGAATAAAAAACTTTTCCCGCTCCAGCATTAATTGACGACCATATTTTATTAATTTGCTTTGGGTTAAATCCATAAGGATTTATTATTTCGTAAAGAATTGTTTTTCCAGAGTTTGATGATGTAAGTTCATTAATATCAATAAAAATCACATTATCTTTTTGGCTTATAATTTTCTCAATTTTTTCTTTTAATAATTCATTTAAAAGGATTTCGGTATTTCTAAAATGCTCAATATTTCTAAGTATTGTTTTTTTACTGTTTGGTTTTATTTCTTCGAGTAATGGAAGCAAATTATGACGAATTTTATTTCGCATATATTTAACAGATTTGTTGCTCGAATCTTCTCTCCATTCAATATTATTTAATTTAGCAAATTCAAAAATTTCGTTTCTTGTTGCAAATAGTAATGGTCTAACTATATTTTTGTTTTTTACAGGTATTCCCGAAATTCCTTTTAAACCGGTTCCGCGAATAAGGTTTATAAATAATGTTTCAATATTATCATCTGCATGATGAGCTGTTGCTATTACTTTGCAATTATATTTTTGTCTTACATCTTCAAAAAAACCATAACGTAATTCACGAGCAGCCATTTGAATGCTTATTCCGTTTTCATTAGCATATTTTGAAGTATCGAATTTTTTAACAACAATTTCATATTTGTATTTTGTTGCAAGTTCTTTTACAAACCTTTCGTCGTTATCCGATTCTTCGTTTCGTAATGAGAAATTGCAATGCACAATTACGCAACTATATCCATTAGTGTATAATAGATTAAGCAAAACGCATGAATCTATTCCACCACTAACAGCTACAATAATGTTATCTTTTTTGGTAAAAAGATTATTATTAACAATAAAATTTTCGAATTGTTTTTTCAAATTAATTTTTTTACAAATTTAATAATTTGGAGCAATAAAAAAGGGTGAAAAATCCACCCTTTTTTTATTGAGGACAAGTTATGTCTTCAAAAGCTGTATTCCAGCAACGCCAATTTGCATCGCCAAAGTGTGCTTGGTCTTTTACATGACCGTGTTTATCGGCAAAATGCCACTGTATTTCAGTTAAATTTGTATTAGAAGTATCAGTATCATTTTTTAGAAAAATGTTGTAAAACCTATCAAATTCAGTATTTGCAACAGTTCCATAAGTAATATATTCGCCATTGTTTTTATATTGCTGACTCGAAGCTGGTGCAACGTTAGTATATTTAACTGATGATGTTCCTGACGAATTAATGGACCAATCAATACGAAGTAAAGGGGTTTGATTTGCTCTGCTCTCGTTAAGCATCCAATATCCACCAGAACCGTTAGTATTTGAATGACCATAATACCATAAGAAATCGTCAATTTTCATATTCCACAAAATTGTGTCGCCATCAAGTTTAGCGGTAAGTTTTGCATTATGAACTCCCCAAGATGTAAAATTATAGCTCCAAGTCCACATTCTGTTATGCCTATCCCATTTTGCTTCTTGATTTAAAGCTACAGCATAAGATGCAACAGGAATTGCAAGACCAATTGTAATTACAACGTTCCAAATTCCAACATTTGCAGCACTATATAACCAATTTGTATGCGTTGTTTTACTGTGAATAGTAGTGTCGCTGTAATCATTAAAATTCATAAGGAATGTTGATTGTGGTGGTAAATCAGGTTTAGGGTCTTTCTTTTTGCAGCCTGAATTTAGCAAAACAATTGTAAAAAATAAAATAACAATTGTTAAAGAAGTTTTTAAAGTTTTCATGATTCAAATTTTTTAAGTTTATTAGAGTTTATACCGAATAAGAAACAGTTGAATTTTATACTTTTTTGATGTTTTAAAACTATTAATTTTATTGACTTTAACTTTTTATAAAAACCGAAATACCTTATTCGGTATAAACTCTATTATATGCAAAAATAGTAATAATTTTATTTACAAAAAAAATAATTCAACTATCAATATACTTAATTTTATATAAATTATGCGAATCAAGGGTTGAAATTTAAAAGTCCCCCTTCCTTTGTCAGGATAAACTCCGGGACAACATATTGGTAGAATTGTTAAATTGCTACATTGCTTCATTGTTAAGCCAATAAATTGCTAAATGGTTAAATAACAATGAAACAATAAAACAATGAAACCAATTCCAATTAAAAAAATCCAACTCTTGATTCGCATAAATTGTTTAATTCGTAATTGTTTTTTTTAAGTCTGTAATTTTTTTTTATTAACTTCGTTGTTTAAAAATAAAATCCGTTTATATGCGAAATCTTATAACGATAATTGTAGCTTTAAGTAATGTGTCTTTTGTTTTAGCACAAAATGTTGGACAACAATCGGGCGATACCACCAAATTAATTAATTACACCGATATTCAGGGCAATCGTCAAGGTAAATGGTTTAGGAAATTCGAAAGTGGTAAAACAGCATATACCGGTTATTTTGTTAATAATAAATTAATTGGTGATTATAAAAGATATTACGAAAGCGGAATATTAAAAGCTTATATAAAATATAATAAAACAGGTTCTGTTGGTTATGCAACTTTATATTGGGATAACAGCAATAAAATGGCTGAAGGCAAATATGTAAATCAAAATATAAAAGATAGTATTTGGAATTATTATTATGAAAGCGGAAAACTTGCATCAACCGAGTCGTACAAAGAGGGTGTAAAAGATGGCGTTTTTAAAAATTATTTTGAAAATGGCATTCAATCGCAAATTTTAACTTATAAAAACAATGAAAAAGAAGGACTTTGGAAAACATTTTTTGAAAACGGCGCCGTACGATACGAAACCAGACATATTAATGATAAACGTGATGGACCTTTTAATGTTTACTTTGATGATGGAAGATTGTATTTAAAAGCTCATTACAAAAACGACTTGCCAGATGGAAAATGGACTTTTTATAATAAAGATGGCTCATTATGGAAAGAATTGGAATACATTAATGGTAAGTTAGTTAATGAAGATAAATACGATGAGGAATTTAAAAAACAAATTAAAGAGTGGGAGCAAATGAAAGGAAAAATTCCCGAACCAAAAGAAGAAGATTTTTTTAAAAGTAACAATAAGAATGATGCCGAATAAAAAAGTCTTAATTTGTTTAAGTGGTGGAATTGATAGCTCGCTTGCGGCATTGTTTCTAAAAGAAGAAGGTTATAATGTTATTGGTGTAACATTTCGCACATGGGATTATATTTCCGAAGGTTGTTGGGAAAAACAAAAAGGTTGTTGTAGTATTGATTCAATAATGGAAGCAAAACAATTTGCCGAAAAAATTGGGATTCAACATCACGTTTTAGATTTACGTGAACATTTTAATAAAACTGTAATTAGCGAATTTGTAAGTGAATATTTAAACGGACGAACTCCAAATCCCTGTGTGCGTTGCAATGCTGAAATAAAATGGGGCGAAGTACTTGATTTTGCAGACAAGCTCGAATGTGATTTTATCGCAACCGGGCATTATGCACAAGTTCGATTTGAAAATGAACGTTATGTTTTAAGCAAAGGAATTGATGAAACTAAAGACCAGAGCTATTTTTTATGGATGCTTACTCAGGAAAATTTATCGCGTACAATTTTTCCTCTTGGGAAATGGAAAAAAAATGATATTAAAAAACAAGCTGCACAAAAAGGATTAGTTAAACTTGTAGAAAAACGCGAGAGTCAGGAAATATGCTTTATACCTAAAAACAATTACCGCGAATTTTTAAAAGAACAAATTCCGGATATTGACCAAAAAATTGGTTCAGGTAATTTCATTTCAACCGATGGTAAAATTTTAGGACAGCATAAAGGATTCCCTTATTATACTGTTGGTCAGCGAAAAGGGCTTGGAATTGCTTTGGGTGAACCACGATTTGTTGTCGAAATTCGTGCAAAATCAAACGAAATTGTGCTTGGAAGTTACGATGAACTTTTAAGTAATAAATTGACTATTAGTAACATAAATTTAATTAAATACTCGCAAATAAGCGAAAATCAGAAAGTGCAATTAAAAATTCGTTACAAAGCAGCAACTATTGATGCAACTCTTTTCCCTAAAAATAAGTCAGTGAATATAATTGCAAACGAACCACTTTTTGCAATTGCTCCTGGCCAGTCGGCTGTATTTTACGAAAATAATGATGTTGTTGGTGGCGGAATAATTTTGTAACTTTGTATGTGTTTAATTTCTTATTAAGCGTATCTCTAAAAACATATTTATCGTTGATATATGTGGCAAGACTTGATAAAATATAGAGAAAAATATTTAAAATATTTATTAATTTTTATAATCTTTTTTTCCGCTTGTAAAAAAGAAAATCCTTCTTTGCCAATTAATTTTAAGTACAATTATTTTCCTTTAAAACAAAGCTTACAGCGAATATATAAGATTATTGATATAACAATAGATACAGCTATTAATAAATATGACACTATAAATTACGAATTAAAAGAAATTATTGATTCATCGTTTATTGATAATAGCGGAAATATTGCGTGGCGATTAGAAAGATACAAACGCTCCGACTCTACTCAGCAATGGCAAATTAGCGATGTGTGGGAAAATCAAATTGTAAATAATCAGGCACACAGCATCGAAGAAAATATTAGATACATAAAAATTATTTTTCCACCAAAAAAAGATGACACATGGAATGGAAATGCTTTTAATACTTTAGATGCAAAAAATTATACTTTAAGTAATATTGATGAAACACTTGCTTTAAATGAGCAAGCTTTTGATTCTGTATTGACTGTATATCAAGAAAATAACACAACATTAATATCTAAATATCAAACAATTGAACAATATGCAACAAATATTGGGTTAATTAACAAAACTGTAATTGCAATTGATTATGCATATACATATCCGCCTAATGTTCCAATTGAACAGCGTATTTCACGAGGACATTTATATTATCAAACAATAATTTCACATAATTAAAATAAAAAAATGAAAAATATTTTACTCGTTGTTTTTAGTTTCGTAGTTTTAATAGGTTTTTCGCAAAAACCCGGTATTTATTGGATTAAGTTTACCGATAAAGCAAATTCCGTTTACTCAATATCTAACCCGTCTCAATATTTATCACAACGTGCAATTGACAGAAGAACACGGCAAAATATTTTAATAAATTCAATGGATATTCCTGTAAATAAAACTTATATTGACAGCTTAATAAATTCAAACTTCGATGTTTTTGATAAATCAAAATGGTTTAATGGAGTTCTGGCAACTGTCACAGATTCAACAATAATTCCATCTTTAAATGGAATTTCGTTTGTACAATCTTATAAATATGTTCGTCCGTTAATTGCCAAAAACACCAAAAGCAAAAAAGAAGATTTAGGCACTCTTTCCGATTATTATAATTACGGAATGGGAACCGACCAGATATTAATGCTAAACGGAAATTACTTGCACAATCTGGGATTTAGAGGCGATGGAATGTTAATTGCCTTGCTTGATGTAGGATGGATTGGAACAAATACTTCACCAATTTTTGATTCAATATATAATAATAACCGAATAATTGCAACCCGCGATTTTGTAACAGGCAAAGATGATAACACTGTATATGAGTCGGGCTCACACGGAACTTCAGTTTTGTCAACAATTGGAGTTATTGCTAATGGCTCTTTAGTTGGAACTGCACCACATGCCTCTTTTGCTTTATTAAAAAGCGAAGATGCTGCCGGAGAATATATTTTTGAAGAATATACATGGGCTTGTGCCGCCGAATATGCCGACAGCATTGGCGCCGATATAATCAGCTCAAGTTTAGGTTACACGACATTTGACGATACAACTCAAAATCATACATGGAGCGACATTAATGGGAAAACATCCGTTGCAAGTATTGCAGCTACAATTGCAGCACGTAAGGGAATTTTAGTTTGCATAAGTGCTGGAAATTCCGGCTCGCAACCATGGCACAAAATTGGTATTCCTGCCGATGCCGACAGTATTCTCGCTGTTGGAGCAGTTGATACATTACAACAACCAGCTTCATTTACATCAGTTGGACCATCTGCCGATGGACGGGTAAAACCCGATGTTGCTGCAATGGGAGCAGGTACCGCTGTTGTAGATGCCGGTGGAAATGTTGTTAATGGAAATGGAACATCTTTCTCATGCCCAATTATTGCAGGAATGAGTGCATGTTTATGGCAGGCATTTCCCAATGCAAACAATATGCAAATTCGTGAAGCTATAATTAAAAGTGCATCAAAATATTATAATCCCGATACACTAATTGGATATGGGATACCAAATTTTTCCGCAACTTATTTTATATTAAATGGTATTGCCGATAATAAAATTAACAATGAGCAAATTACAAATGTTTATCCTTCGCCATTTTCATCACAATTAAATGTTGAATTTATTTCGGGAAACTCAAATAATGTTATAGTTGAAATTATTGATTTGCTTGGAAAAACAATTTATAAAACAAATGCAAATGTAATTCCTAATGATTATAACATTATAACAATAAATAATGTAAATGATTTGAATAACGGGATGTATTTTATTAAAATTCAAACTAAGTTAAATACATATAAACGATTGGTAACTAAGAATTAGAAGTGAAAAGTTAGAAGTGAAAAGTTAGAAGTGAAAAGTTAGAAGTGAAAAATAAAAACAATGTATGACAATAAACGCTCAACAATCATAAATCGCAAATCATAAATCCGAAATCATAAATTATTAAGTAATGTCTCAGGAGTTTCTATCACTTTCGCAGTTAAACGGTTTAGTTAAAGAAGTATTAAAAGATAACTTTAACAAAACTTACTGGCTTGTTGCCGAAATTAGTGAAATTAGAAATAATGCTTCTGGACATTGTTATTTAGAATTTATTCAAAAAGACGAAACATCGAATAATATAATTGCAAAAGCAAGAGCAAATATTTGGGCAAGTACTTATCGTTTAATAAAACCGTATTTCGAAACTTCAACAAATAGCACATTATCGCAGGGCATGAAAATACTTGTTAATGTTTCAGTTGAATTTCATGAACTTTATGGTTTTAGTTTAACAATTCACGATATTGACCCAGCATACACAATTGGCGATATGGAACAAAAGCGAACATTAACAATTCAGCAACTTGTTGCTGATGGCATTTTTGATATGAACCGCCAACTCGAAATGCCAATTGTTCCTCAACGAATTGCTGTTATATCTTCTGAAACTGCTGCCGGTTATGGCGATTTTGTATCACAACTTGTAAATAATGAATATGGTTTTGCGTTTTATCCGGTTTTGTTTCAGGCATATATGCAAGGCGATTCAGCAGAATCATCAATATTAATTGCTCTTGATAAAATTTTTAAATACAACGAAGATTTTGATGTAGTTGTAATTATTAGAG
>JAVHRE010000475.1:4221-8101 GCA_036171495.1 Bacteroidales bacterium | reverse complement strand
GCCATAGCTAATGTCAGCCATGCACAAGAAAACGAAACAGATTTTCGTGAAGAACTTCAGTTTGGGATTAAAATAGGTGCAAATTACTCAAACGTGTATGATACACAAGGAGAACAGTTTAATGCAGATGCAAAATTTGGTTTAGCAACTGGTGGTTTTATAGCTATCCCCATTGGGAAATATTTAGGCTTTCAACCGGAGTTATTGTTTTCTCAAAAAGGTTTTCAAGGTACTGGTGTAATACTTGGTAGTCCTTATAAATTTACACGTACTACAAATTATCTCGACATTCCTTTGTTTTTTTCATTAAAACCAAGCGAATCTTTTACCATACTTGCCGGACCTCAATATTCTTACCTGATAAAACGCTCAGATACTTTTGCAAACGCAACTACAAGTTATGCACAGGAACAAGAATTTAAAAATGATAATATCCGCAAAAACACTTTGTGTTTTGTAATTGGTGCAGACATTAACCTTAACCATATTGTTCTTGGTGCAAGAGCCGGTTGGGATGTTCAAAATAATATCGGAGATGGAACATCAACAACTCCACGTTATAAAAATGTATGGTATCAGGCAACAATAGGATTTAGATTTTTTTAGTTAAACATAAAGAACGTTTGTGATAATTGTTTTAACATTTAAAGCAAACGTTCTTTAAATTACAATATTAAAAATAAAATAAGCTGATAAAAAATAATTTCATTAATCAAAATAAAAATCATGGGAAATCTACTTTATGTTATAGCAGTAATTTTAATCATATTTTGGGCAATCGGTTTTTTTGCATATAACCCTGGAGGTATAATACATATTCTTCTTGTTATTGCAATAATTGCCTTATTATTACGGGTTATCAAAGGAAAAAGTCTTTAATTAAATAAATTTATAAATCAATTAAAAAATCAAAAAAATGGAAAATTCAAACGATTCAGTAAAAATGATTGGAGCATTACTTTTAGGTGCTGCAATTGGTGGTGCATTAGGAATTCTATTTGCTCCTGCAAAAGGTTCAGATACAAGAAAAAAGATTTTATCGAAAGGCAATGACCTTACAGATGCAATGAAAGAAAAATTCGATGACTTCCTTAACGATGTAAACGAAAAATTCGAAAAGGTTAAGGAAGAAGTTTCTGACTTTGCTGAACAGGCAAAAGCCAAAGCAGAAAAAAAATAATAAAGACGTTTTCGCTGTAATTAGTGTCAGTCTATAAAGTCAGTGTTTGAACCAGAACTTAGCGAAGCGATCTCACGAACACATTTATAAATAAAAATAGATGTGAGTAATGTTTGAGTTCGAGGCATTCGCAGTTTTGAAAATCAAGGAGTTCCGCCTAAGCGGAATGACTGTTTTCAAAACAAGAATAACGAAGAAATCAGACATTATGGACAAACACTAATTACAAACAGGAAATAAAATCTGTAGAAAACTAATTACCCACGTAGTTTTTTTATAATGTTATTAAAAATTAAATCATGGAAGACAATACTAAATTGATAGAAACTTTATTTGAAAGAGCTACTGAATACACTAAAACCAGCTATGAGTTAGCAAAACTTAAAGCTTTGGACAAAACATCAGATGCAGTTTCCTCATTAGTGCCTCATTTTGTTAGCCATGTCTTGTTTGTTTCATTCATGCTTTTTTTAAGTTTGGGGGTATCTCTTTGGCTTGGCGAAATACTTGGCAAAATTTATTTTGGATTTTTTGTAGTAGCTGCTTTTTATTGTATAGTATTTATTGTTTTTTATTTTTTTATGCGTAAATGGCTTAAAAAGATTGCAGGTAATTATATTATTAAACAAGTGCTTAAATAAAACAACATAATATGCAAAATATAAATTCTACCACCAGTTTAAAAGAAGCAATAAAATTATTAGAATTTGAGCAAACTATCAAAGAACAGCTTTTGAAAGAACAATTCCATTTTACCTATGAGAGCTTAAAGCCTATTAACATAATTAAAAACTCTTTAAAAAGTATAGTTACATCACCTAATTTGACCGATAATGTTTTAGGTGCTGTTATGGGTTTAGCTACCGGTTATCTTACCAAAAAAATCTTTATCGGAACATCTGGAAATATTGTTAGAAAGCTATTAGGTTCTGTTTTACAATTTGGTGTTACAAAAATTGTTACGCAAAATCCCGACACTATGAAATCAATAGGGCAGTTTTTATTTCAAAATATTTTTCGAAAAAAGAATGAAAAAGTTGACGAGCAAAACGAATAATCGTATTAAAAACAATTAAAAATAATTCCTTTATTAACTCTTTTTAATAAATAATAATGTGAGTATAGATAATGAACTTAAACTACCCTTATACGCAAAGACAACCATTTTTTTAATTGGTTTATTTGCCTTGTTTACGATATTATACATCGCTAAGGGAATTATTATACCTCTTGTTTTTGCAATCATTATCTCCATAGTACTCCACCCTATCGTTAATTTTTTTGTACGAAAAAAAATTAACAGAGTAATCGCAATAATATTTACTTTATTCCTTACCTTTACAGTTATTGTTGCAATTGGTGCTCTTTTGTTTTCTCAGGCAAACCGGTTAAGCGAATCATGGCCAATGCTGATCGAAAAAATTACCGAGGTACTTAAACAAGCCATCACCTGGGCTTCAGGTTATTTCGACATAAACCCACAAAGTATTCATGATTGGATTACAAAAACCAAAGGTGAACTCATCAATACCAGTGGTGCTGCAATTGGGCATACAATCGTTACCGTTAGCAGGGGGGCTGTGATAATGTTTTTGATTCCCTTTTACATCTTTATGATATTATTCTACCATCCCATTTTACTTGAATTCATTCATAAGGTTTTTGGCAAAAACAACCATAGTCAAGTGAGTGAAATAGTTACCCAAATCAAAATTGTTATTCAACGCTATCTTAAAGGACTGGTTATCGAATTTTCCATAATAGCCACAATGTATTCCGCTGCTCTTTTGATACTTGGAATTGATTACGCTATTATGCTTGGCATTATTGGTGCATTGCTTAACGTCATTCCATACCTCGGAGCACTTGTGGCGGTATCATTGTCCATTATGGTTGCTTTGGCAACCAAATCAACAGCATGGTATGCCCTTTACGTTCTGGCAATATATTATTTCATACATCTAATAGACTATAATTTCATTATTCCAAAAATTGTTGCCTCAAAAGTAAAAATAAATGCACTTTTTTCAATAATAGCAATAATTTCTGGGAGTGCTTTATGGGGCATACCCGGTATGTTTCTTTCCATACCGCTACTTGCCATTGTAAAACTCATTTTCGACCATATAGAACCTTTAAAACCCTGGGGATTTTTGTTAGGCGACACCATGCCTTCACTATTAACAATAAATCCGATATTTAAAATAAATCCGATATTAAAAAAAATAATTAAAAAATCTAAATGATAAAGTCAATTTTGAAAACTATTAAAAATTGCATATAAAAAATAATTAAACAACATTAAAATGAAATCAACAAAACACTTAGGCATATGGATGGATCATTCAATTGCTCATTTAATGGAATTGACAAATGATAATATAGTATCAAGTACTATTGAATCACAACCTGTTATTCAAGGGAAAGAACAAAATTTAAAAAGAGATGAAAGTCTTTTACATAACAAAGAACAAAATCATCTTTCAGATTATTTCAAAAAGCTAAGCAAGGTAATTTTAGAATATGATGAAGTTCTTCTTTTTGGATCAACTGATGCCAAAAATGAATTATTAAACCTGTTAAAAGCTGACCATCTTTTTTCAAAAATAAAATTTGAAGTAAAGTTAACTGATAAAATGACCGAAAATCAAAAGCACGCTTTTGTGAAAGATTATTTTAAAAGCTAAAAATAATAATTAA
>JAVHRE010000475.1:0-4121 GCA_036171495.1 Bacteroidales bacterium | reverse complement strand
GAATAAATATTAATGTTATGAAAATTTTACTTTATGTTATAGCTATATTACTTATTATAATTTGGGTAATTGTTTTTAAGCCAACAGGATTTGTACACATGTTGCTTGTTCTGTCTGGATTTATTATACTCATCACTATTATTTTTGATAAGAAATTATCAGGCAAATAATATATGTTGATACTCAATTTTAAACAATAAAAAAACATATTAATTAATACATAAAATCATGAAAACAAATAAAATGAAAAAAGTTTTAATTGCATTGGATTATGATCCAACCGCACAAAAAGTGGCAGAAGTAGGGTTTTCATTAGCTAAAACTATGGGTGCTGAAATCATTTTGTTACATGTAATATCAGATCCCGTAAATTACACTTCTACAGGGCATGTTACAATAATGGGATTTGGAGGTTTTCTCGATGCTGACCCTTTAGAAATTGATAGTGTTGAAAGATTAAAAAAGGCATCTCAACATTTTCTTGATAAAGCAAAAAATCACTTAGGCGACAATGCCATAGAAACCTTAATAAAAGAAGGCGATTTTTCAGAATCTATTTTAAAAGCTGCAAAAGATTCGCATGCAGATATTATTGTTATGGGTTCTCATAGTAAAAAATGGTTAGAAAATATTATTATGGGTAGTGTTACAGAAAAAGTTTTACGTCTTACTTCTATACCATTATTTATTATCCCAACTAAAAAAATATGATTTGTTTTATTAATGTAGCTATTTGTAGCATAGTTGGATTATCTACAATAATTTGGTTCGAGATTTATTAATTTAAAAAAACAGTGAATCGTTTTATTGCAAAATATAAAAAATGCCTGATAGTATTATTTGTTAGTTGTTATATTACAACCTGCTTCTCACAACAAAAGATACATATAGATAGCTTATTGGTTGATAAATTTTATTCTGCAAATCATCAAAAATTGTTTTGGTTTTCATCGTCTAAAAACATTAAAAGAGCGTCCGATTGGCTCACATTGTTCGATGAATCTGAAAATTTAGGTCTTATCTCTAATCAATTTCAACCTGATACAATTCGAATTGCTCTTTTTAGTAGTAATATTATAGACAGTGCTTTTAAAAAGAAAATAGATAAACAAATAACAGGAATGGTATTGTTTTTTATAAAATACCTTCAGCAAGGAAATATTTCATTTGGATATGATGAAATTAGTATTGAACGTGATTCGGTTTATCTATATCAATTGTTAAATTCAAGAAGAAGGGAAAGAATTCCGTCTATTGTAAAACGATTAGATTGTAAAGATCATGATTATTTGGTATTAAAAAAATACTTACATGATTCAATAAATATTACAGATACGTTTAAATATAAAACAGTATTACTTGCTATGAATTACCGAAGGTATTTTACTGTTAATCATCAATCGGAATATATTGTTGTAAATATACCGACAACTGAAGCAGAATACTATATTAATGATACGTTAGCTTTAAAAATGCGAACAGTAGTAGGTAGAAAAGATAAACAAACACCGGTTTTTGCTTCATATATTACAAATATTATAACATTTCCACATTGGACAGTTCCTCATGAAATTGGAGTGAATGAAATTTTGCCTAAAGTACAAAAGAATGCAAATTATTTAGAGCAGAATAGTTTTGATGTTATAGATTCAAAAGGAAATGAAATAAATGAATCTGAGTTAAATTGGAGCGACTATAATTCGAAAAACTTTCCATATACTTTCCGGCAATCAACTGGTGAGAATAATGCTTTAGGAGTTTTGAAATTTGAATTACAAAATCCATTTAGTATATTTTTGCATGCAACAAACTCCAATGTTGCTTTTACAAAAGATTATCGGTTTTTAAGTCATGGATGTATAAGATTAGAAAAACCTTTTGAGCTTACTGATGCTTTGCTTAAAGGCAAAATTAATATAGCAGAATTAAAGAATGGAAAAAATAACATAGCTTCAAATTCTATTAAATTACCACATAAAATACCTGCGTTTATTATTTATTTGCCTCTAATTATTGTTGGCAAAAATGTGATTTTTCTTAAGGATGTGTATGGGCTTATAAAATAACAAAGATTAAAATAAAGAAATACCGTTAATTCATTATATGAACATAATTTTATAAACAGATGACTTACTTAGATTATTATAAAATATTAGGAATACCTAAAACGGCAACTACAAAGGACATCAAAAACGCCTACAGGAAATTAGCAAGAAAATATCATCCCGATTTACATCCCAATGATAAAGAAGCTAAAAAGAATTTTCAGCAAATTAATGAAGCAAATGAAGTATTAAGCGATACTAAAAAGCGTGAAAAATATGACCAATACGGAAATGATTGGCAACATGCAGATGAATTTGAAAAAGCAAAACGAAATCAAAAACAATCTGCAAATTCAAGAGAAACAAGATATTCAGGAACACCAAATGAAGGAGATTTTTCCGATTTTTTTGAATCAATGTTTGGTGGTTCAGCAAGTGGTTTTGGCAGGAGTAGGCAAGCAAAATTCAAAGGTGAAGATTATAATGCAGAATTACATATAGATTTTATAGATACATATAAAACTCACAAACAAACATTAACAGTAAATGATGAGAAGATTAGAATAACAATTCCTGCAGGTATTGAAAATCATCAAACAATTAAAATTTCCGGACATGGAAGTCAGGGTGTTAATGGCGGACCAAATGGCGATTTGTATATTACTTTTTTAATTGTAAATAATACAAAGTTTAAACGTTTAGAAAATAATTTATATGCTTCTGAAGATTTAGAGTTATATACAGCAGTTTTGGGTGGCGAAATAACAATTGACACATTAAATGGCAAAGTAAAACTAAAAGTTAAAGAAGGAACTCAAAATGGCAGCATAATAAAATTAAAAGGTAAGGGATTTCCAGTGTATAAAAACGAAGGGCAATTTGGAGATTTATATATAACCTACGACATTAAAATTCCTACAAATTTAACCGATAAGCAAAAAGTATTATTTGAGGAATTATCTAATACAAATTCTTAGGTCAAATTATACCATTAATTGTTATAAATTAGTCTATTAATATTTGGTATAATGCCGATAGAGTATCTGCATTAAATAAAAAATCAATCAAATGTAAAGCTATTAAATGAGAATTCAAAAATTGTTTTTAATTTTTCTTTTTATTATAAAATCAAATTAAAGAACGAATATTTATTGTCTGTAGGGTCTAAGCCCCTTGCTCCCGCAAGGCTCTTGCCTTGTGGTTTAAACTTAATTACCACAAGCGGGACGCTTGCGGTAGCGGGGGATTGTCTGTAGGGTCTTTCCTAAGCATGAAACATAACGTCAGTCCTTAAAAAGACGAACACTCTTACCCCATGTAGCATTGTCTTGTTGGTCTGCCAATGCCGCTGTACCTTCTTTGCTATCCATGATCCCACGGGATTTACTCTCTATTTTAGCATCTAATATATAGAAATATTGTCCAACCTTACTTTTAGATGAACTCCAAAAATCAGCTCGTCCTCCAAGGCATCTGAATCTGCCATCTCCAGTGCGAATGCCAGCCATTAACGCATTAAAGCCACAACCGCCTACAACCATTTGTTTATAAACTTTTTCCATAGTACCTCCAAGACATTTAACAATATCTCTTTTTCCACCCAACGATTTTCGCAATGTTTTCCAATCTAATTCTGTTGGCAAATGCCAGCCTTTAGGAGCAACATTTTTTGCAGTTTCCCAATCGTATAAGTATCCGTACTTGGAAACATTGCTTGAGTCATTATCATAAGCCCAAAAATTTCCTTGGTCTGGCTTATAAGCGAGGTTTTCTGCCATAAGCCATTGTTCACCTATTTTTATGGTTTTGTAAATTTTTCCATCTCGAGTGTCAATAAGACTATCAAATCCATTTACTTGTACACTGATTTTGTTACCACTACAGAATGATAACATTAGTACACTTAAACCAATAACGGTAAACAAGCTAATAAAAGTTAGTTTTCTTTTCATGTTCTTTGATTTTGTTTATAAATTATTAATCATGCGAATCAAGGGTTGAAAAACACAAGAAATAACGCTTTTTACAGCATAAAACACAATGTTTTCCGTCATTCCCGCCCTTCCTTCGTCAGGA
>JAVHRE010000474.1:0-8143 GCA_036171495.1 Bacteroidales bacterium | reverse complement strand
AGGGCTTTAGCCCAAATATCCAATTATTAGCTTGACGCGTATGCGCTTAGGCGGGGTTAAACTTGCTGTATGTCGGCATTATACCAAATTATTCATTTGAACTTGTTAGCGGTTTGGTATTACATGTCGTAAAACATTAACAAATAATTGAAATCAATATATTATAACATTATATTTGTATAATTGTTTAAACCCTATGAATTATGGAAATAGATGAATCTATAATCAAAAAAGCTGATAAATGCACTAAAGAACACAAATGCCTATTCGAAAAAGACTCTGTTTATTGCAAAATAGAACGATGCATAAATAGCGACATTCTTTTTCTCGAATGTAAAGAATCAATATTTTGTAATTATCAATTGTCTTATGGTAATTGTCAAATATGCCGATGCCCAGTAAGAATCGAGATATTTAATAAGTATAAGATTTAATAAGATTTTGTGCAAATAAAAAAATATTATATTTTTCTAAAAGCCGCCTCTATTTGAATACCGGCTTATAGGATAGAAGAATAAAATTCTATATTTTATTTATATTATAAGGCATATTGTTTTTTCGAATTGTTTTTAAATAAAAACAATTGATTTTTGTCGAATTTTATCCTATTTTTTGCATTTTTTGACAGTTTATGCTAAACCGCCAACAAGATGGATTAAATTCAGCATGATGATTTGTGTGGTTTTTAGAAGTGTCCTTTAGTACTAAAAGTTGACATCAAAAGAGACACCATTAATTGTAACATTAGCAATTCTATCGCATGTTCCGTTGCCAAAATCTATAATTCTTTTTGTTGCGTCACGAGGAGTAATTTCTAATTTTCCTTGAGTAAGAGTACCACCATAACACTGTGATACATATTTTAATGTTTCGGTAATGTTTGCTTCAAAACCAATTTGTTTTCTATTAATGCCATTACTTTTTCCATCAATCAAATAAACATCATCTGAAAAATCATTAATAGTTTCAAATCCCGAAATCCAGTTTATTGTTTTATTAGTGTTTATTTGAAAATTTTCACCATTATTAAATTCAAACTTACAATTCGGAATATTTAAATTATATTTTGGAGTGTTATTAGAATTTCCGGAATATTTAAACACAAATGAACTATTAACTTTTATGCTGTCTAAAATGAAATTTACAAGTTCAACTTCCATGCTGTCTTCATTAGATAATTGCCAAAAATTATATACCGTTGTAACAATTTTACCTTTTCTAACTTTTCCATCGTTACAGTTAACACCGCTTCCATAATCTATAATCATTGTTTTTGGAAAAGAATCTATTGGATATTGTGGGCAAATTGTTACTATTGGAGATGTGTCGTTTTTTGAACCGTTTTTATTTAAATAATTTTGAGCGTAATTATTTACGGTAATAAAAATATTTTGTAATGTATTATCGGCTATAGTATTATCAGTAATAGATTGTATGTCTTTATCAATAATCGGATTGTTTTTTTTGCATGAATATTGAAAAAAAACAAAGAACAGGAAAATAAAAACCGTTATTTTATTCATAATAATATTTAAACAATTTTTAGACATATATTTTAACATTAAGGTTGCATATATACTTTTAATAGCCTGCTCCGCCTAAAAAGTGAGAGCATAATCCGATAGTCATCGGACTGGGTTTTTGTTTTTATGACCTTGCCCTTGTTTGTGCCCCCACAAACAATATTTCTCACTTCGCCTAAGAGTTCGTTTGTGAAGACACAAACTAAGGCGGAATAATATGAGATTGCGTAAACTTTCCGAAAGTTTGCATGACTTGTGGCTGGTTCAACTTTCGGAAAGTTACCCGAAAGGTCGGGACTGCAATGACGTACTTTAGAAAACGAATTGGTATCAGATAGAAATATTTCTTTTCTTTGATTCAAAGTAATATATACGAATTGTTACCATATCGTGTAAAAAGTCGATTTTTAAAATATTAAACCTATGAATATCGTATCCGGTTCTTGAACGCAAATCTTCCAATAATTTTTGATGATTTTCGGGTTTTATCATTTCAATATTTTCATATTGAATAGTTTTTCCGAGTTCTTTTTTCATAAGCAAACTGGTTTCTAACAATGCTGTTACAGCCAGAATAATAAAATTAATTAACAAAAGCTCGTCCCATCCTCCTTTGGTTAAGGCAGTAATTAATCCAACAGCAATACAAAGGAATAAATACGTCATGTCTTTTATCGAAATATTTTCGGTGCGGTATCGGAGTATGCCAAAAACTGCAAACAAGCCAAATGCAGCTCCTAAGGACATTTCCACCTTGTTCATCATATATGTAACAAGGAATATAATAACATTAGAGTTTATACCGAATAAGGTATTTCGGTTTTTATAAAAAGTTAAAGTCAATAAAATTAATAGTTTTAAAACATCAAAAAAGTATAAAATTCAACTGTTTCTTATTCGATATAAACTCTATTAAAAATAAAAAAAGTGAAAAAGAATTCCCTGTTTTTATAACTTGGATAATATATAAACCTAACAAGAACAAAAACAGATAAAAGGTCAATGCCAAGTCGTATGAAAAATTTTACTGAAAGTTTGTTGAATAACTCCCAATTGTTAGACATTGTGTCGGTTACTACTTGTAATATTGTCATAATTGATTATTTATTATTGTTTTAACTTTTAACTCTTCGGCTATACTCAACTATCAACAACTACGCTCAACATAACAAAGAATTATAAGTTTTTAAAGATGCCTTAATTTGCATTTTTTTACTCAAAAATAATCTTTTTTATAATAACTGAACACACGCAGAAGAATTAATGATTAAATTCTTAATCTTAAACTTGTAGTGAGCCCTTCGGCTTCACTTCGTCAAGCTCAGTGCAGGCTGCTCAGGATAAACTTAGCCGAACTATCCTTATTCTTAAGTATTTTATTTTTTTGTACAAGTTCTGATTAATTTACCTTATCTTTTTTACCTTTGCAAACTATGATTGATGCAAAAGACATTACAAAATCATTTGGGGATTTTCAGGTTTTAAAAGGCATAGACCTGCGAATCGAAAAAGGCGAAATAATTTCGATAGTTGGTGCAAGCGGTGCCGGAAAAACTACTTTGCTTCAAATAATCGGTACAATTAGTCGTCCCGATACGGGAAGCATAATAATGGACGACACAAACATATCACAATTAAATGAACGACAATTGGCAAGATTTAGAAACAAAAATATTGGTTTTGTATTTCAATTTCATCATTTGCTACCGGAGTTTACCGCTTTAGAAAATGTTTGTATTCCGGGTTTTATTGCAAATAATCCCCGCAACGAAGTTGAACAACGAGCAAAAGAACTATTGGGCTTTTTAAATGTTTTAGACCGTTCTAACAATAAGCCAAAACAATTGTCAGGCGGCGAAAATCAGCGGGTTGCAATTGCCAGAGCATTAATAAATAATCCTAAGGTTGTGTTAGCCGATGAGCCATCAGGAAATCTTGATTCAGCAAATACTCAGGAATTTTTCAGCTTGCTATTATCGCTTCGCGAACGCTTTAATCAAACCTTTGTTATTGTAACTCACAATACTGAACTTGCCAATGTTTCGGATAGGATTTTTGTGATGCAAGATGGCAAAATAATAGACGAGGTAACTACAATTAAACATATTAACAAATAAGGAACTGAAGTAAAAAGTTAGAAGTTGAAAGTATAAAGTGAAAAGTTAAAAAGTTGATTTGAAAAGGATAATAGACAATAATAAATCGGTATCAAACACAATATTACTTTTAAAATTTCATTACCAACGAAGCGATAAAAACAAATATCCCAAAAATTACTATTACTGCTCCTGTAATTTTATTAATCCACCACAGTCGTTTAAGTCTAAATTTAGCTCTAAATAAATTAACGAAATTTGTTAGAATGAGCCACCATAACATTGCACCCACAAAAACTCCAATTACAATTTCTAATAAATCGAAAAAAGTGTTTTCGACTTTTATTAGTCCCGAACTTGCAAATACGGCTCCAAACACAAATAACGTTACAGGATTAGAAAGTGTTAAGAAAAAAATAGATATAAAATCGCCTAACAAATTATTTTTTTTCTTTTTTTGTTTACGAATTGAAATAGCGAGATTTGTTAAAAATATTTTCAAACCAAGCAAAACAAGTATAATACTTCCTGTTATTCTTAATGTAAATTGCTGTTGTTCAATAAAATTAGAAATAAAACTTATGCCAAAAGCTGCAATAATCGCAAAAAAAGTATCGGAAGCTGCAGAGCCTGCACCAGAAACTATACCTGCCCATCGCCCTCTGTTTAATGTTTTTTGAATGCAAATAAGACCAATTGGTCCAAGCGGAATTGATGCCGAAAACCCCAAAATTATACCATGAATGAAAGGCATTATACTCATTTGTCTTTTTTTTAAAATTTAGGATTTTTTTTTAATAGCTCCGGGTCGTTATTGTTAAATCGTTCAAGTATTTCGGTATCTTCAAGTTCTTTCGAGAGTGAGTGAATTGTTTCTAAAGGAACTTTAAACAAATCAAGCATAATTAAACCATCAAGAGAATTGTTGAATTTTGGGTCAATGTTAAAACTTATTATTTTGGCGTTTAGTTTAATATATCTTTTAAGCAATATGGGCAATTTGAAATTTGCAGGTTCAATTTCTTCAATAAGTTTATCGAATTTATTGAGGTCGTTATTTGTTGATTCAAGTATTAAATCAGTGTCAATTTCAGGAAAATTTGCTTTAAATTGTTTTCGTGGTTTAATAAATTGCGATAACTCGTTGTTAAAATAATTTGACTTAATAAATTCAGTTATAAGTGCTTTAGACATAGTGCTAAATTGATTGCTTATACTTACAGGTCCAATTAAATATCTATATTCTTTATGTTTTAACAGAAAGTACAATATTCCCTTCCAAAGTAAAAAGAGTGGAATTGGTTTTTGTTGATATTCTTTACAAATAAATGAACGTCCAAGCTCAAGCGATTCGCTTAATATTGGCAACATTTTATCGTCAATCCTAAACAAACTGTACAAATAAAATCCTTTTTTCCCGTATTGATTAATAATATCACGCCCTTTACCAACCCTATATGAACCAACGATTTTATTTTCATTGTTATCCCAAATAAAAAGGTGAAAATAATATAAATCAAATTCGTCGAGGTCGGTACTTTTATTTGTTCCTTCGCCAACCTCACGAAAGGTTATTTCTCTTAATCGTCCTATTTCGTTTAATATATTGGGGATTTCGAATGATGGAACACAATAAACGCTATAATTGCTAACATTAAACAAAAAGTATTTTTTAGAAATATTTGAAACGTCGTTAATTAATTTTTCTTTTGGAATTTCGTCAACAATTTTTTCCGGTTCTTCTTGCTGTTTAAGTTGATAACGATAAAACTTTTTTACATCAATAGTACTCCCAAGGGCATAAGTTTTAACGCGTAAAAATCTTCCAAATTGTGCGATGTTACTAAAATGTTCAAGGTCGGTACTCGAAATCGGATTTCCAATACGAATAACAATATCCCTGTTTTTTCTGTTAAAAAGTTCTTGAGGCAAGTTATTCGATTTAAGCATAGGATGTATGACGCTCACTAAATTCAAATTAGAGCGATTACGTCCTAAAAAATTAATTGGGACAACAGGTAAATCCGTTTTTTTTATAAACTTTAAAATAGAAAATTGCCATTCTGCATCGCTTATTTGGCGAATGTTTGGTTTGTATGACGAGGTTCTTCCTGCAGGAAAAATTCCAAGCGGATGTTCATTATTTAAATGCTCAAAAGCGTGTTTCAAATCAGTTAAACTTCTATTTTTGTTATCGGGTAAATCTAAAGTGTTAATAGGCAATAATAGATTTTCGAGAGGTTTTATTCGTTGTAACAAATAGCTCGACATTATTTTATAATCGGGGCGAACTTTAGATAAAATCTTTAATAACAATATGCCATCAATTCCGCCAAAAGGATTATTAGAAACTGTAATAAATGCTCCATTAGAAGGAATTCTTTTCAGTTCTTCATTATTAAATTCATATTTTAAATTCAACCGTGCAATTACTGCATCAATGAAATCAATTCCATTATCATTTTTGTGTGCTTCGTAAAAACTGTTAATGCTTTTTATCTTAGTTACTTGCAAAAGCAACTTAGTAAAACCCCCCTTACCAAAACCAGATATAATGGCAGAGCGTAATTCGTCGGGAGTAATTAAAGTCATTTTTATTTATTTTATGCAAATATCACATTTATCATCAAATTTAAAAAATGAAATTCCATTTTTTTGATTTTCAAATTTTAATTTTGCAAATTATTTTAAACGAAAAAGTACATGAAAAAAATTCCAATAAAGCTTTCATCTGAATTACTGAAAAAGGCTGATTTTTATAATCGTCCCGAATTTATTAACGACGACCCTATTCAAGTTCCTCATAGTTTTACAAAAAAAGAAGATATAGAAATTTCAGGATTTTTATCGGCTGCCATTGCGTGGGGAAATCGTAAATCAATTATCAAAAATGCAAAAAAATTGATGGAAATAATGGACAACTCGCCATACAATTTTATTTCTCAAGCAAATGAAAAGGAATTTATACCAATCACAAAATTTGTTCATCGAACTTTTAATGGCGACGATTGTTTAGGTTTTATTTATTCGTTAAAACAAATTTATAACGAACAAGGCGGGTTAGAGAAAGTTTTTGCAACTGGCTATAAAACAAATAATTCTGTTGAAAATTCAATAATCTATTTTCGTAAAGTATTTATGAAAAATATTGAACTTCATAGAACCGGAAAGCATGTTTCTGATGTTTCCAGAGGTTCGGCAGCTAAGCGAATTAACATGTTTTTAAGATGGATGGTTCGTAATGATAATAAAGGTGTTGATTTTGGTTTATGGAAAGCAATTCCAATGTCGGCTCTAAAAATTCCATTAGATGTTCATACCGGAAATGTATCGCGAAAACTTGGTTTGTTAGAACGAAAACAAAACGATTGGAAATCTGTTTGTGAACTTACTCAAATTCTTTCAACAATTGATGCTACTGATCCTGTGCGTTTCGATTTTGCTTTGTTTGGAATTGGAGTTTACGAAAGCTCCTTTGGAGAGGGGCAGGGGTAAGGTTTCTGTGATTTTTATTTCAACATAACACAATATTGCTTAAAAAATAAACCTTGCGTAACATAAGTTAGTAATCTCTTCTTTTTGTAAAATTAAAAATGCGTATTTTTGTTCAACTTTATTTAAGTATCTTTACGTTCAAAATAAACACGCAAATAAATGACATACAATTTATTAAAAGGGAAAAAAGGAATAATTTTCGGAGCATTAAATGAACAATCACTTGCATGGAAAATAGCAAAACGCTGTGTTGAAGAAGGAGCAGAAATTACATTATCAAATACATTAATGGCATATAGGATGGGTAAAGTTAAACAACTTGCAGAAGAATGTAATGCACCATTTTTTCCGGCTGATGCTACAAGTTTTGAAGAAATTGAAAATGTTTTTAAACAAACACTAGAACATTTTGGTGGAAAAATTGATTTTTTTCTTCACTCTATTGGAATGTCTATGAATGTTAGAAAAAGTTTACCATTCGACAATTTGAATTACGATTTTTTTAATAAAACCCTTGATATTTCAGCAATTTCATTTCATAAAATGCTTCAAACAGCACGCAAACTTGATGCTATTAACAATTGGGGTTCGGTGGTGGCACTTTCGTATATTGCTGCTCAACGAACATTTTATCGTTACAACGATATGTCGGAAGCCAAAGCATTACTCGAATCTATTGCTCGTAGTTTCGGATATATGTACGGTCGCGATAAAAAAATAAGGATAAATACTATTTCTCAATCTCCAACAGCTACAACAGCTGGAAGTGGTGTTAAAGGTTTTAACAGTTTGTTAGATTTTACTGATAGAATGTCGCCCCTTGGAAACGCCAATGCCGATGACTGTGCAAATTATTGCATTACGCTTTTTAGCGATTTAACAAGAAAAGTAACCATGCAAAATTTGTATCACGACGGAGGATTTTCGAGCATGGGTATGAGTTTAACGGCTATGGAAACTATTGATAAAGATATTAAGTAGTGTTTGCAAGAAAACATCAATTTACTCACATCTATTTTTATAGTTCGA
>JAVHRE010000473.1:0-1577 GCA_036171495.1 Bacteroidales bacterium | reverse complement strand
AAATTTGGAACAAATTGCCTCATTTTAAATTATTTAAATCCTTAATTGTATTTACATTACTAAACATTTGCTTATTAAAGAATGAAAGCGTTTCGTCTATTCGCATTTTTTTGAATTTACACAAAGGAATAAGGCTTAAAGGTGAATAATCATTTTTGATAAATAAATTTTCTATAATTGGAATTAGTTGTTTGGTGTAAATTGCACATAATGGTTCGTAATGAGAATTGTAAAATGGCATAACCAAATCGGAATGTTCAGAGTTTTTTATAATGTATTGTAATAATTGTTCAGATATTAATGGCATATCGCATGAAATAACAATGTTCAGATTATTAGAGCTTTTCTTTAAACAAGAATAAATTCCTGAAATTGGACCGAATTTACCAACCTCATCGGGCACTTTTAAATAATTATATTTATGCAGTTTATTTGAATCGGCGCTTAAAATTATTTCATCACAAATATTTTTAAATAAATTTATAGGATATTCTACTAATAGCATATTGTTATAAATAATTTCACTTTTATCTATGCCCATCCTTTTGCTTTCGCCGCCAGCTAATATTATTCCTGTTATTTTCATCAGTAAATAATTTTATAAGTTAAACAATATCACAAATTACACGTTATTAAGTTATTGGGTTATTAAGTTATTAAGTTATTGGGTTATTAACCAATAACTATTATTTTATTTTGAAATAACTTTTAACTTTTTTGTCTGAAATATAATACATTATAGTGCCAACAACCATCCCGATTAAATAGCCATAAGGCAAGCCACAGGCAATTAATGCTACTAAAAGTGCAATAAAAAAATTCTTTTTAGAATCAATAATATCTTTAATAAAAATCATTAAAGTTAGACCTTCAAACAAAAGAATAACGCCAAGAACCGGTAATGGAAATATTTTAACGATTTGCTCAAAACTACCACTAAAAAATACGCCTAATATTAAAAACAAAAGACCATAAATAAATACCGAACCACCTGTTCTTGCACCAAAAGCATAATGACCAGCCATACCACCCGAACCATGACATGTTGGAATTCCACCCAAAAATGGATTTATAATATTAATTATAGAATAAGTTAAACTGATTTTTTTTACGGTAATCTTTTTTTCTGGAAAATAATCAACACACAATTGTTTAGTCGCAATTATTGAGTTTCCAATAGATAAAGGAATTTGAGGCAGTGCTAATATTAAAAATCCGGTTAAAATATCAGTCCAATTTGGCGTGTATAATTTAGGTAATGAAATGCTTACAGCATTAAAAACATCAAAATTATTAAAATGAAAAATTAATGCATAAACTATACCGGCAAGAATAATAAATATTGCTGGCGGATATTTTCTATTGCCTAATAAAATTATTGTAATAACAAAAGCAATTCCAGCAAGCCAATATCCAGTATAAGAATCGGCTACAACATATTCTTTTAATGCTACTAAAGAAAGTTGTAATCCAAGTCCAAATTGAATCCCACGAACTACCACTTTTGGAATATATTTGGCTATTAAATCAATTAATCCGGTTAATGAAAGAAATAACATAAGTACACCAATTGCAAG
>JAVHRE010000472.1:0-1585 GCA_036171495.1 Bacteroidales bacterium | reverse complement strand
GGTTAAATAACAATGAAACAATAACAACAATTAAACCCTTAATTCGCATGATTTACGATTTAAAAACTAATGTGTGCCAATTATTATGAAAAATCAATAATACTGATATTCTGTTGAATTTTGCAAAAAATATTTTGGAATTAAATTTTATTTAATACTTTTGTAAATTATTAACTCTATAAATTATTTATTTATGAAAAAACTATTATTAATCGTTGCAGTTATTACTGCTTTTTCTTTTGTGTCTTGTAAAAAAGACCGCGTTTGTACTTGTACATATACCATCGGTGGTGCTACTTCCACAGACATTACTACATACACCAAATCAATGAAAGGTGATGCCAGAGAGAGATGTATGAGCGAAACAGGGACAAGTGGTGGTCAAGCCTACACTTTATCTTGCACATTAAAGTAATTGTTTGCTAATTAAAAAAAGCGTTCTTCGGCGAAGAACGCTTTTTTTATTCATTTTTTTATGCTCAAAAAAATATTTTTAACAGTTTTATGTTCACTATTAGGGCTGGTATTTATTATTTCGGGATATTTAAAATTATTTCCGATTGAACCTTTTGAATATACTTTTGTTGATATAGGAATATTTAACTGGCAAGCAGCTCCTTTTGTTGCCAGGGTTCTCATAGGGTTGGAATTTTTTATCGGATTTCTTTTACTTTTCAATATAGAACTTCGCAAATTTGCTTACAAATCGGGTATTTTAGTTCTTATAATATTCTGTATTTATCTTGTTTTACTAATTTTTTTAAGTGGTAATAAAGGGAATTGCGGTTGTTTCGGTACTTATTTTCAAATGACACCATTACAGGCATTAATTAAAAATTTAATTATGCTGGGCATTTTCTTTGTTTTATATAAATTTCATAACGGATGGGTAATTACTAAAAAAATTAGTTATATTATTATTCTTATAGTTGTAACAATATTTACTTTACCCTTTGTTCTTAATCCGGTTCAACTTGATTACTCCGAAGCTTATCTTAATAAACCTGATGATTACTCAATTCTACCTTTGGATTCTTTGTATAAACATGCCACTTCTGGTATTCCGCCTAAATCACTTTCAACAAATAAACATATACTTGTTTTCCTGAGCTTAGAATGTAAATATTGCAGAATCGCTGCAAATAAAATTAGAATTATACATAAACGTAATTCTAAAATTCCTTTTTACCTTGTATTAAATGGTGATGAAACTGATTTAAAATCATTTTATGAAAATACACGTACCGAAGATGTGCCTCATTGTATGTTACTTGGTCGAAATTTTGTTTATTTGGCAGGCATTCAATTGCCTGTTATTTATTTAATTAACAATAGTATTGTAGAGCATCAAGTAAATTATCTTGACCTTGACCAGAAAAATCTGGAAAATTGGCTTAGCAAATAACTTTTTTACATTAAGTTTGCTAAATAGTGTTTGCCCACAAAGTCCCCCGCTCCCGCAAGCGTCCCGCTTGTGGATTAACAAGAAGCAGGATTTGTTTGTGAACCTTGGCATTGGAAATATAGTAGTGCAAAAGATTATTGTAATGAAAAAGGGTTAGTAACTTCATGTTTTATTTAAATT
>JAVHRE010000471.1:0-8182 GCA_036171495.1 Bacteroidales bacterium | reverse complement strand
ATTCATCTGCATTAAATAACCTTGGTACGCTTTATCTCGAAATGGCTACAAAAACTGATAACGAAAACGAAGCTAATGAACTTACAACTAAAGCTGCTAATTACTTTTCTGAATCAATAAAAGTTGACAGTATTGCTTTAGGTATTGATAATCCTGAATATGCATTGCATTTAAATAATTTAGCAGAATTTTATCGTAATACGGGTCAATTTGATAAAGCTGAATCGCTTTACCTTAAATCAATTGAACTTGAAAAAAAGATTTTTGGCGAAAATTTCCCCAGCCTTGCAATAACATACCACAATTTGGCATTGCTTTATAATGGAAATTCAAATTTTGATAAAGCCGAAGAGTATTGCTTAAAGTCATTGAAATTAAAACAATCTGTTTTTGGTGAAAATAATCCTTTGCTTTCCGAAACTATGTCAAGTCTGGCATACATTTATGAATGTAAAAACAATTTTGTTGAAGCCGAAAAATATTATGCAAAAGCATTACAGTTAAGTTATGAGCAAATTAAAAATAATTTTTCGTTTTTATCTGAAAACGAAAAGTCGAATTATTTGAATACTATTTCGTTGTATAATGATATGTTAAAATCATTTGCTTTAAAAAGTCAGAAAACAATTCCAGAAATTACGCAACTAGTATATAATAATGAAATTACAAATAAAGGTATTTTGTTAAACTCAGCATCAAAAATTAAAAACAATATACTAAATAGTGGCGATGATGAGTTGATTGCTAAATATGAAAGGTGGATAGGCATTAAACAACAATTAGCAAAACTATATTCTTTACCAAAAGCTAATCAATTTCAGAATGCCGATTCGCTTGAGGAGCAAGCAAATGTTATTGAAAAAGAGTTAGTTGTAAAATCAAATGAGTTTAAAAAAGATAATGAACTTTTTATAAAAGATTGGAAAAACATTAAAAATAATTTAAAAGAAAATGAAGCTGCAATTGAATTTACTCACTTTAAAAGATTAGAAAATAACAATACTTACAGCGATAATTATTGTGCTTTAATAATACTGCCTAAATCTGCCAACATTGCGAGGAACGAAGCAATCTCCCCAATAATGATAAATCTTTTTGAAGCAAAAGAATTAGAAAAGATTTTGGGTAGCTATGGTGGTAATAATTTCGATTATATCTCAAAAATATATGGAACATCAAAAGCCGAAAATAAAAAATTGTTCGAATTAATTTGGCAACCTATAGATTCTGTACTTAAAGGCGTTAAAACTGTTTATTATTCACCTTCAGGATTGTTATATAAAATTGCGTTTTCAGCTTTAAAAACAAATTCAAATAATTTGTTATCAGATAACTATTCTTTAGTTTCGCTTGCATCAACTAACATTATTGCTGAAAATTACAGCAACGATATTACAACTAAAAATTTAAACTTATGTGTTTTTGGAGGAGCTCAGTTTAGTTCAGAAAGTGGCGAACAGGAAATATGGAAATATCTTGAAGGAACAAAACAAGAAGCAAATAAAATAAATAAAATATTTACTGATAATAAAACAACAACAAAAGAATTTTCTGGATTACTTGCCAGCGAAGAGAATTTTAAATCTTTAGATGGAAAAAATTCACCTGTTATTTTACATATTGCTACACATGGTTTTTTCTATCCCGACCCAAAAGAAATTAATAATATTAAAGAAGAAAAATCAGAAATTGGGGACGTGGCTTTTAGAGGTGGGAGTGGTGGCATAGAGAACTTTGTTAAGAATACTAATCCTCTAATGCGTTCCGGATTAGCTCTTGCGCGTGCAAATGATGTTTGGAATAAAACAAAAACTGATGGCGAAGATGGAGTGCTTACAGCTTACGAAGTTTCAAACATGAATTTGCAAAACACACAGCTTTTAGTAATGTCGGCTTGCGAAACCGGACTTGGCGACATTAAAGGCAGCGAAGGCGTTTACGGTTTGCAACGTGCATTTAAAATGGCTGGAGTTAAATTTATAATAATGAGTTTATGGCAAGTTCCCGATAAAGAAACCGAAGAATTTATGATAACATTTTACACTAAACTTTTAAAAATAAAAGACATTCGTAAATCATTTAACGAAACTCAAAAAGAAATGAGAGAAAAATATGACCCATATTATTGGGCAGCTTTTGTGCTGATAGAGTGAAGACTTTATATTTATTTGTGGTATGATAATTTATTTTTAATTCAATAGGGTTTTGATATCTACTTTAGAATTTCTCATATTTTGAATAAAAGTATCGTAAAATGCTTCTTTTGGAAATATTTCCGAAGAATTTATATAATACAACAATGCGTAAATAGATGCAAATTTACTTCCTGCTTTGTTTCTGAAATCATGTTTAATAATTTTTGCTTTTGTATCTGGATTATTTAAGTTCTCATCTAAATAAATGCAATCATTTTCGGTCATTTTGCTAATGGTAGATTTTGCATAGTCAAGTCCATCTTGAGAAGTGATAAACAGCACTTCGGGCGAAGAAAATCCAGTATATTTAATCAGCTTAGGTGAAATAATAACTTCCGACGAAGAAAACCCTACACCTACTGTAACAGGATAACTTCCTTTTTTTGTAGAATGCAAACCAGAAATTATGGCAGATTTAGCAAGAAGTTCAGCGGCTACTTGTACGCCTTCACCAGCCGAACCGCTTATCATAATTTTAACGGGTTTTTTTATGTTTGATTTATAATTAACAGACATCACCTTAATTTGATTAATCAGTGATTCATGAGAATAGTTAACTTTTGTTATAAATGCTTTTTTATCTTCATTAATATAAAGTTTTGCAACCAATCCAGCTTCTTCAGCTACTTTTCCAAGTTTCATTCCGGGATTTGCTTTTACAGCATAACTTGTACATATTTCAATAATTTCAATCAGCGAAAATCCTTTAACAGAAAAAGCTTCTGTAAGTTGTTCTGAGAAATCGCCGATACCGATAATTCTTCTTACATAGTTAGCTCCGGCAGCAGTAACAATCTTACAAATATCGTAATTTGAATGGTCAGCACCTTCAGATAAAGTAGGTGTTTTAAAACCCAATGGTGTAAATTCGCTGGGTTGTCCGCCTGTCATACCATAAAGAAAATTATTATGAATAATTACAGTCATATTATAGTTGTAATGTGCTGCATTTATTATATGTTGCATTCCAATTGTGGCTCCGCCGTCACCCAAAAAAACTATAACTTTCTTGTCGGGATTATTTATACCTGCTGAAACTCCCGAAGCCAACGCAACCGACCTCCCATGCAATCCGTGAACAGTATGTGTTTGAAAAGCTTTATCAATAATTCCATGACAGCCAATATCTGTAACTAAAATAACATCAAGTGGTTTTATTCCTAAATTATTTAATGCTTTTTCAGTATTTTCTGAAATAAGGCTGTGCCCACAACCTTTGCAAAAAGGTAACGGATTATCGTTTAAATATTTTTTCATCGTTATTTTAAATATTTTGTAAAATTATAATTTTGATTACTGATTACTGATTACTGATTACTTTTTTCACTGATTACTTTTAACTTTCAGTATTATCTCTTCAGGTTCAATCATTTTTCCCATTTTGTTTACTCCGGTTATTTTATCAGAATGTTGATTTCCAAACATTGAATGTCTATATTGTCCTGTCAAGTTTTCTTCTGCAATAATTATTTTTTTATATTTTTCAGTAATTGTATAATATTCATCAGGAATAGGGAAAAGTGTTTTAACAATTAACAACGAAATTTTTATTCCTTCATTCCTTAATGTTTCAACTGCAACCATAGCAGCCATTGATGTAATACCATAAGATAAAATTATTATGTCAGCACCATCTTGTTTATCATATTCAAAGAAAGTATAATTTTTAATGTGTTTAATATTTTTATTATGTAATCTTTCGGTATTTGCAAGCGCCTCTTTTGTACTGTTTTGTAAAATACCATCAACATTGTGGGTTGATGCGGTATAGCGAACCTGATGTTTTATACTTGTTAGCGGAAGAAAATCGGGGACAAGGGTTTCATCAGCCAAATAAGGTTTAAAAGCACAATTTTTATCATAATATTTTCTTTGCACAGGTTTTATTTCGTCGAGTTGATTAAAATCAAAAGAAAACTGAGTCATAACTTCTTCTTTTGAAGTAATAAGAATAACGGGTGTTCTTAATTTTACAGCCATTTCGACACATTTTGCAGAAATATTCCAGCAATCAATTGAATCTGATACGCTAAAAACAGGAATTGCCAATCCGCCCGAAATAATATTTGAAACCATTGAAATATCACCCTGTGCTCCACCTGTTGCTGAACCCGTTGCAGGTCCTAATCTTTGAACCAATACAATAACCATTGGCAGTTCCATCATGTAAGCCATATTAATAGATTCAATCATTAATGCAAAACCGGGAAAAGATGTCGCAGTAACCGGAATTTTACCTGAAGCAGCAAATCCCGACATCAGTTGAATTGTGGTTATTTCATCGGGTGCTGCAAAAAAAGATGGAAACCGTTTATTTGCATAATAATATAACAAATTTGCTGGCGTAATCGGATATCCAACAAAAACATCTGCACCAGCCCTGACAAGCGATTCGGTAATTAGTCTTGAATTATCTATAAATCCAATTTTTTGATTTGTATCTATCATATTTAATATTTCAAATATATATAATGTATAACTGCAAAATTAGAAATAAAAAAATGAAATTAATATTTAATTTTGCACCAGTTTTTCAATATTCATTAATCAATATTAAATTGTTATGCCACTTGATTTTTCACAATATGTTGCTCCTGATTATTATATGATGGACGAACTTTTAAATGATGAGCACAAAATGGTTCGCAGCGCTGCAAGAGATTGGGTAAATCGGCAGGTTATGCCTATTATTGAAGATTATTACGAGAAAGCTAAGTTTCCAATACACCTTTTAAAAGAATTAGGTACTATTGGTGCTTTTGGTCCATTTATTCCGACAGAATATGGAGGTGCCGGTCTTGATTATATTTCTTATGGATTAATAATGCAAGAATTAGAAAGAGGTGATTCTGGTATTCGTTCAATGGCTTCGGTTCAGTCATCGCTTGTTATGTTTCCGATTTTTAAATATGGCAGTGAAGAGCAGAAAAAGAAATATCTTCCACTTCTTGCTTCGGGCGATATTATTGGCTGTTTTGGATTAACAGAACCTAATCATGGCTCAAATCCGGGTGGAATGTTATCACATATTGTTGATAAGGGTAATCATTATCTTTTGAATGGAGCAAAAATGTGGATTACTAATTCTTCTGTAGCAGATATAGCAATAGTATGGGCAAAAGACGAGCAAGGTATTATTCGCGGAATGATCGTAGAAAAAGGCACAAAAGGTTTTTCGGCTCCCGAAACACATGGTAAATGGTCTTTACGCGCATCGGTAACAGGCGAATTGGTTTTTGATGATGTTATTGTTCCTAAAGAAAATATTTTGCCTAATGTTAAAGGATTAACAGGACCATTGAGTTGCCTGAATTCTGCAAGATATGGAATAGCTTGGGGAGTTATAGGTGCCGCTATGAATTGTTACGACACAGCACTTAAATATTCATTAGAAAGAATACAGTTTGATAAACCAATTGCTTCTTTTCAACTACAGCAAAAAAAATTGGCTGAGGCAATCACCGAAATAACAAAAGCTCAATTGCTTGTATTACGTCTTGGTCAACTCAGAAACGAAGGAAAAGTTACAGCCGGTCAGGTTTCGATGGCAAAACGTAACAACGTGGAAATGGCTTTGCATATTGCACGCGAAACAAGACAAGTATTAGGAGCCATGGGCATTGTAAACGATTTCCCTATTATGCGGCACATGATGAACCTTGAGTCTGTAATTACTTATGAGGGAACACATGATATGCACATACTTATTACAGGAATGGATATTACAGGAATTTCTGCATTTAAATAATTATTTTACATCGTATCTGTATTTTCCATTTCTAAAAATGTAAGTGATTGTTTGAATATAACATTTTAAGAAATCAACATTTTCTGTTTTAACATTATTGCTACCAACTATATTTTTAAATAAATTGCTTTCTAAATTATATTTTAAAACAGCAGAGTCTTTGTACATGTACACATTGTTAATATAATCTCGCGAAAATGCAAACGGTTTAAAATCATACGCAAAAACATCTTGCCCAATAAAATGATAATTTCCACAATAATTTAATTCTGATAAAATTGTAGAAGCAATATCGCACTGTGAGGCGACTTTTTTAATAATAGCATTATTATGTTTTGAGTTTAAAATAAGCAATGGTATTCTAAACATATTTAATTCATCGTTATTTAACTCATCGTTTTCGCTGTGGTCGGCCATTATATAAAAAACAGTATTATTGTAATTATTGTTTTTTGAACATTCTTTTATAAACTTTCCTAATGCATAATCGCTGTAATAAAATGAAGCTTGTTGTTTTGTCATTTTATTTATCTTTAGATGATTTTTAATAAATTCAGCAGGTAAATCATAAGGTGCATGATTAGTCATTGTTAAAATTACCGATAATGTTGGCACATTGTTATTCCAAATATATTTAATTGCTTTTTCGTATAAATCTTCATCGCTCACACCCCATTCGTTTTTCATTCGCCAGGTTTTAAAATCTTTAATATCAATTTGGTTAACAAAACCGCCTTGTTTCATAAACTTATCAATGTCGTCATAAGTAGCACGACCGTTATGAATAAAATTTGTAATGTAACCTTTTGAAGACAATATATTACCAATTGTTTGAAATTCATTTAACCCTTTTCGACGTTGTATATTAATGCCTAATATTGCCGGAAATCCAGATATTGTGCTTATTACTCCATTTTGTGTACGTGGTCCGTTTGCAATAAAATTCGAAAATAAAACTCCATTTTTTGAAATTGAATCAAAGTATGGCGAATAACCAATACCATTTTTTAAACAACCAATATATTTAGAACCAAAACTTTCCATTATAATAATAACAATATTTTTATTTGTAAAACTATCTTTTTCAATTTGTTTTATTTGTCTTAAAAATGGAAAATCTTTGTTGGTTAACGAATCGTTTTTATGTATAATGTTATTTTGTAATGTTTTTATAGCTAAATTATTTTCAAAGAAATTATATGAAGGTAAGTCAGCATTATAAATCAATTTTTGATGATAAGATTTTATAAAACAATATACTCCATTCATCGAAGCTTGATTAAATACTGAAGATGACGAAAACTCTGCAATTGTCCAAAGTGGTGGACCATAATACAAAAACGATAATGAAATGAAAGTGAAAATTGAAACACTAAACCACTTTAATAAATTTATTATTGCCGATTTAACGTCAGTCCGAATTTGTTTATCGTCATGGCGGGCTTGACCCGCCATCTTATTAATATTTGGAGATACTGAAACAAGTTCAGCATGACGATTAAATGTTGCAAATATTTTTTTGTGAATCAAATAAAAAATCACATAAATAACTATAAAAAATAAAAAAACTTTAATAACAGGATAAGTTTTCCAAATGGTTGTAATAATTGTTCCTGTTTCGTGTGTAGCCTCAAAAACCAAACTGTTAATTCTTGTGCCATATTGCTGAAAATAAAATATATCTATAATGTTAGTAAATAAAAATATTCCTAAAACAATATTTGTAACATAATATAAGAATTTATAAGTTTTTTCTTTTAGAACAAATTGCAATAGAAAAGTTAACAATACTAAAATTACAATAAATGAAGAAGTTACTACCGAATCGAATAAAACACCTATTGCAATTGACTTAAAAAGTGCAACCCACGAAAACATAACAATTTGCTCTGAAAGATATATTATAAAACTTATTCTTAATAAAGCAAAAATGAATATTAACAAAACATAAAGCTTAATTAAGTATAAATAATGTGATTTGTTAATTTTATTATTTAGCATTTTAATAAAAAACTCAAATTTAAAAATAATTAATGTACTTAAAACAATGTTTATATTTACCTCGAAATTCATTTTTTTTTTATAAATTTGTTAAACCAAAATTTGTCTTGCACATGCGGGCTGGCTTAAATTCTGCATTAAATAAAATTGTATTTCAAAAATTTGTAGTCTTAAATTTATAATAAAAATATTACAATAAATGCCCTTTAACATTAACATCACCGAATTTATATCGCTT
>JAVHRE010000470.1:0-8213 GCA_036171495.1 Bacteroidales bacterium | reverse complement strand
ATAGTGTTTGCAAGAAAACGCCAACTACTGCATTTCGGCAAGTGGTACAGTGAGTTTATCGAACTGCTCAATACAGGCTGTTATTCTCGTTTTTAAAAATCAGGTTCTGCCAAAATGGTTTGTATAAGTTTTCGAAAAAACTTACAATTGGGCAACTGTTTTATCGTAGCGAATCTGTAAGGTAACTTCGCCTTTTTCGTCGTACCATTTCCATGTGCCATTGCGCATACCCATGTTAAAATAGCCGATTGTTCTAATCTGACCAGTTTTAAACCAATCTTTGTATTCGCCATGTTTTATTCCATTAAGGTACTGTTGCATAAACTGAACTTGACCGTTGTTGTAATAAACAACTTGTTTGTCGTTTGGTTGAAACTGTGAAGTTTGTTCATTCGAAGTATCAGTTGATTTATTGGCGGGTTTGTTGCCTTGATTATTACACGATACTATTAAACATACTGGTAAACAAAGTAAAAACGAGTAAAATTTTCTCATGGTCAGCATTTTTTAATTTGTTGGCTCAAATTTATCTAAACCGTTTCAGACTTCCAAATAATTTTTAACATTTTTTTAGAACTTATGCAAACAACGAAAAATGTAACGCAAACTTCGTCGTGAGAACGGTCGAACGATGACGCAGATTTAAGCTGATAATTCTGACGTGAATTTGCACTTCTTTAACCCGTTTTGCAATCTGAACTTTCAAAAAATGCCAAAAAGAGAGTAAACATCAACAAAAATCAGTTATCGAAAATTGTAAAGACCTAATAATCAATGTCAGGTTATTTAAGTCGCTTTGTAGTGCCATGCAAAAAGTTGTTTTGCAATAAAATGTTTTTCAATCCGATAGCTATCGAAACACGGCAAATGTGTGAATTATGTTATTTAGTAAAAAGCGAATAGTCTTTTGGTACGTTAAAGAGTGTGGAATCAACTTTTTGTTCGGCAATTTTAGTAATAGTAATTGTTGATTTAACATCACGCAACAAGGTTCTTTCTACTTGTTGTATAGGAATATAACCCTCAACTTCTGGAATGTTTAAAAAAAACTGATAACAATTCTCGGTTTTGTTCCAAAGTTTTAAAAACCGTTGATAAAAATTATACTTTTTACCCGTAACCCAAAAGGTTATTTCTGTATTTTTCGCATCATTTCTCACTCTCCATTGGGCACATTTATATCCAATAATGTTTTTAGTGTTATTTGTTTTTATTATTCTATAATTTGACATGCTACCACTATTATATGGCAATTTAGGCAAATTATAATACAGTTTTTTACTGTGATTTAAAGCTGTAATCGTTTCGTTTTTTAAATCAAAAAGAAGGCTCTCTTCAACTTTGAACTTTTTGTTACTTTTATCGAGTTTAACAATATTCTTTTTAACATAAAGACGATACGAAATAGTGTCGTATAAGTTTTTTTGAATTAATTCTAAAATCCCTTCAAATTCTGGTGAAGTTTTATTATCATTATAAAAGATTGATTCATTTGGAGCAAAATTTATAATTGTTCGTGTGCTTTCAATTTTTTTCGGGTTTTTGCCTACTACCTTATTCAAAAAGAAAAATACAGTAAATATAGTGATAGCGGAAAGTGTTATTAATATGAAGTTGCGAAATTTCATTTTTGGTATATTTTGACTTAGCAAAGATAAGCTTAAATGTTTCGTTTATAAAGAGTAATATTGCTTAATTTGATAAAGTGATATTACTTATAGAGGAATGTGAAGTTATCGGGTATAAACCATTTCGCAATCTGATGAAAGAGTAGAATTAAAAACGTAGCCATTTTTATTAAACAACTTAAGTTCAGACAATTCGATTACTCTGTTTTTTACAATAAAATTAACCATTTCGCCCCTTGCTTTCTTGGAAAAAATTCCCAACGATTTGTAATTGCCAGTTTGTTGCTGCATAAACGTTAGGTTAATAATATTAATATCAAGTAAATTGCAATCTATGGCTTTAAAATACTCGCCAGAAGCTAAATTTATTAAGGTTTTAAAATTGTTTTCTTTTGCTAATTTATTTAGTTCTAAAGTTATTTTTTTGCTCCAGAATTTGTAAAGATTTTTTCCATAACTATTATTAAGATTTGTTTTCATTTCGAGCCGATACGGCATTATGTAATCGAGAGGACGTAACAAACCATACAAGCCAGAAAATATTCTTATATGATGGTTCAGGAATTCGAAGTCTGAAGTCGTAAAGGCATGTGTTTTAAGATTCTCGAATGCTTCGCCTTTAAATGCTAAAATTGCTGTTTTCGATTTTTTTTCGGGATGCGATATTTCCCATTTTTTTATTCTTTTATAATTTAATTCGGCTAAAGAATCGCTTACTTTTAATAACTTCTTTAATTCCAATAATTTATAACTTCTAAGTACAGTAATAAGTTCTTGGCTTTCTTTTAAAAAAACCGGAATAGTATGAGTTTTGCTTTCAAAATTTTTGTTAAAATTTTGCGTTTTTGAGGGTGAAATAACAAATAGCATAATTGCTTATTAATTATAATATTGAGCAAATGTATAACAAAATATGTTTATTAATAAAAATAAATTTTTATCAATGGTAATGTTTGGCAGTTTAATTTGGCAGGCAATTGTTTATAGCTCGTGTCAAACCGCTAAGAATATCATGTATCGTCCTAAAATTAGTTTACACATTTTGATTAATAATCCTATGACAAGTTTACAAATAAGTTTTAATCCTAACCCAAATTTACAGTAATTTTCTAAATTTTAAATAAATTTTTATATTTGCATCTATCATAAGAAATGAGTATTGGTATCTCACAAAGAACCGCATTTATTTGTGATTCTTTTCCTTTTGTGATTTTTTTTATTAACTTAACAACATTTGGCTTGCGGATTTAAGGTTAATCTGCAAATTATTTGCAAAATTAAACTTATGGGGACTTCTAATCCCGCCTAAAGCGGGACAGGTTCGTCATGCTGAATTTATTTCAGCATCTCACTACTTGTTCCGACTTGGCGGAAAAACGAAGCTCTGTATTGAGATTGCTTCAGTCAATCCTTCCTTCGCAAGGACGTTATTTGTCCCGCTTTGGGCGGGATTAGAACCCACCTTATGTACACATTATAATCTAAAAAAGTCTATGTCCTAATAATACTAAGGATTATACTCTCTTTCCCGAAACTTACGTTATAAGGCAGTTTTTATAATTAATATGCAAAAAATAATTTTATCTATTTAACAATGATTATTTTTGTGGAATAGATTTATAAAAATGTCAAAATACCGCCAAATAATAGAGTCGAAAAAATACACTTTTGAAGATACTGCATTTGACAGATTAATGCAGCATCGTATTTATAAAGTATTGCTTATTTGTAATTTATACGATGCCTTTATTTTAGAAGAAGATGGAAGAATAGACGAACGTATTTTTAATGAATATTTTTCTCAGAATCTCAGATATCCTCCTATATTTATTCAGGCACACACAGTTGCGGAGGCTTTTAAAGTGCTTAAAAACGAGCCCATTGACCTGATAATTACAATGTTGACGGTTGAGGGCATTAACGCTTTTAAACTTGCTCAAAAAATCAAAGAAAGTCATCCCGAAAAACCAATAGTTGTTCTTACTCCATTTTCAAGAGAAGTATCGCTTTGGTTAGAGCGAGAAGATAATAATGCTATTGATTATGTTTTTTGTTGGCTTGGCAATGCCGATATTCTTTTGGCAATTATAAAGCTTATTGAAGACAGGATGAACTTGAAACAGGATTTGGAAGAGTCGGGGGTACAAGCTATTTTGTTAATCGAAGATTCTATTCGTTACTATTCCTCTTATCTGCCAAATATATATAAAATATTTTTCCATCAATCAAAAAAAGCGATAAATGAAGGGTTAAATGAACATCAAAAAATGTTGCTAATGCGTGGCAGACCAAAAATATTATTAGCAACAAATTATAATGATGCAGTACAATTATTCGATAAGTATAAAGAAAATCTTATAGGCGTAATATCCGATATGAGCTATAAAGTTGATGGCGTTAAAGACCCTAATGCTGGTGCAAAACTTTATAAAAAAGTTCATGCCGACGATAAGTTCATGCCTTTTTTATTGCAATCAAATGATGTTGCAAATGAAAAAGTAGCAAAAGAACTGGGTGTTGATTTTATTAATAAATACTCGAAATCATTGTCGGTTGAGTTACGCGATTATATTACCCATAACCTCGCTTTTGGTGATTTTATTTTTAAAAACCCGCATACTGGCGAAGAAATATGCAGGGCACCTGATTTAAAAATATTACAGGAAAAACTACATGCAATTCCCGACGAAACAATAGAATTTCATATAAAACGTAACGATTTTTCGAAATGGATGAATGCTCGTTCACTTTTTCCACTCGGTAGAATGTTTAAATATCTGACATTTAACGATTTTGACAATATTGAAGAAGTAAGAAATTTTATTTATGAAGTAATAAGTATTTATAGAAAGTACAGGGGTAAAGGAATAATAGCAAAGTTTAGTCGTAAAAATTTTGATGAATATCTTATTTTTTCTCGCATTGGCGATGGTTCGTTAGGTGGTAAGGCAAGAGGTTTGGCATTTTTAGATATGATATTAAAAAAACATGAACTTTCGGATAAATGGGAAGGAATAAAATTAAATATTCCACGAACTGTTGTGTTGAGTAGTGAAGTATACGATGAGTTTATAGAATCTAATAATCTTGCAAAAAAAGCTATTGAAAACAATTCAGACAAAGAGATATTAGAATCTTTTATTAGTTGTGATTTGCCAACCAAAGCATTTAACGAACTTAAAACTTTTATTTCTTTAACAAATGGACCAATTGCCGTAAGGTCATCAAGCAAATTAGAAGACTCACATTATCAGCCGTTTGCTGGAATATACGCAACTTATATGGTTCCTAATATTAAAACTAACAAAAAACTAACTCTTAAATTTTTAACACAGGCAATTAAAAGTGTTTATGCTTCGATTTATTACAAAAGTAGTCGCGCATATATGACAGCTACTGCAAATATGATAGACGAAGAAAAAATGGGAGTTATTTTGCAGGAAGTTTGTGGTAAACAATATGGAAATATTTTTTATCCTGTGATTTCAGGAGTTGCACGTTCAATAAATTTTTATCCGATTGCTCCCGAAAAAACCGAAGATGGTATTGTAAATATAGCTTTTGGATTAGGAAAATATGTTGTAGAAGGTGGACAATCACTACGTTTTTCTCCCGAATATCCTAAAAAGATATTACAACTTTCCACTCCTGATATGGCATTACGCGACACACAAAAGTATTTTTATGCACTTCAATTGTCCGAAGACAGTTTTAAGCCTTCTACAGATGATGGAGTTAATCTAATTAAAATTCCGATAAAGGATGTTGAAAACGAATCTTCATTTTTATATGCCGGTTCAACTTACGATTACGAAAATCATATTATCAGAGACGGAATAATGGAAGGTGGAAAAAAAATTATAACATTTTCCAATGTGTTACAACACAACATGTTTCCATTTTCTCAAATACTTACCGAACTACTAAAAATTTGTCAAAAAGAAATGGGAAACCCTGTTGAAATAGAATTTGCAGTAAATGCAGATGTCCCATACGGGCAACCCAGAATATTTAATGTTCTTCAAATCAGACCAATTGTTGAGAATAAAGAAAATATTACTTTAGATTTAGATAATATTTCTAATAAAGATATTATTCTTAAAAGTAGCTCTGCTCTTGGAAATGGCACAATAAAAAATCTTTACGATATAGTATATATAAAACCCGAAAAATTTAATTTTGCAAAAAGCATTGATGTAGCTCAGGAAATCGAAAAAATAAATGATGTTTTTATTAAACAAAATAAAAATTACATATTAATAGGTCCTGGACGATGGGGCTCAAGCGACCATTGGTTAGGCATTCCGGTAAAGTGGCACCAAATTTCTGCTGCACAGTTAATAGTAGAATCTGGTATGAAAAATAACAGAATTGACCCAAGTCAAGGCACACATTTTTTTCAGAATTTAACATCTTTTAGAGTAGGATATTTTACAGTAAATCCATTTTTAAATGAAGGTTTTTATGATGTAGATTACCTTAATGCACTTCCGGTTGAATATGAAAATGAGCATATTAGACATGTGAAATTCGAAAAACCACTTGTAGTAAAAATAGATGGTAAAAATAATATTGGGGTAATTTATAAACCAGATTTAATTAATTAATATACCTTTGCCGGCAATTAGTGTTTTATATTAAATTTTTACATGTTAACAAACACTGATTAATTTCATTTTTTAACATTATTAAGTTTGTTTATTTTGCGAAATAAAAATAGATGTTTTTAAATAACCTTTTTTAAATAAATTAGTGATGAAAGTAGAACAAATAATGAAAGACCTCGAAAAGAAACACCCAGGTGAGGTGGAGTATTTACAGGCAGTGAGAGAAGTTTTAGAATCTATTGAGGAAGTTTACAACAAAAATCCTCAATTTGAATCAGCTAAAATTGTTGAACGCATTGTTGAGCCAGACAGAATTTTAACATTTAAAATTCCTTGGGTTGACGACAATGGTAATGTACAAGTAAACCTTGGTTATCGTGCACAATTTAACAATGCTATTGGTCCTTATAAGGGTGGATTACGTTTTCACCCATCAGTAAACATTAGTATTCTTAAATTTTTAGGGTTCGAACAGACTTTCAAAAATTCGCTTACAACGCTTCCTATGGGTGGTTCAAAAGGCGGTTCCGATTTTAATCCAAAAGGGAAATCAAATGCCGAAGTAATGCGTTTTTGTCAAGGTTTTATGTTAGAACTTTATAAAATTATTGGTCCCGAAACCGACGTACCTGCTGGTGATATTGGTGTTGGTGGTCGCGAAATCGGTTTTTTATATGGAATGTATCGTAAATTAGCTCGCGAAAATTCAGGTGTATTAACTGGAAAAGGTTTAGGTTGGGGTGGCTCATTGGTTCGCCCAGAAGCAACAGGTTTTGGCGCTGTATATTTTACACGCGAAATGTTAGCAACAAAAAGAGATTCTTTTAAAGGAAAAATTGTTTCCGTTTCCGGCTTTGGTAATGTTGCATGGGGTGCAGTAATAAAAGCCACAGAATTAGGTGCTAAAGTTGTTACCGTTTCTGGTCCCGATGGTTATATTTATGATGCCGATGGAATTTCTGGTGAAAAAATAGATTATTTATTAGAATTAAGAGCATCCAATAACGATGTTGTTGCTCCTTACGCTGTTAAATTTAAAGGTGCTAAATTTATTGCTGGTAAAAAACCTTGGGAAGTTAAATGTGACATTGCTATGCCATGTGCAACTCAAAATGAATTAAATGGCGACGATGCTAAAAAATTAGTAGCTAATGGTGTTAAATTTGTTGCCGAAGTTTCAAATATGGGTTCTACTCCTGAAGCTGTTGAAGTTTTTCATGCTAAAAAAATTCCTTTCGGTCCAGGTAAAGCTGTAAATGCTGGCGGTGTTGCTGTTTCTGGACTTGAGATGTCGCAAAATGCTATGAAATTAAGTTGGACAGCCGAAGAAGTTGACAACCGCTTAAATCAAATAATGATTAGCATACACCAAGCTTGTGTAAAACAAGGTACAGAAAAAGATGGTTATGTAAATTATGTTAAAGGTGCTAACATTGCAGGTTTCTTAAAAGTTGCCAATGCAATGGTTGACCAAGGAATATATTAATTAGGAGTTCTAAAAATTAATAAAAATAATTTAAGAACAAGGATTAATGATCTTTAAGTTTCAAAATTCAAATTCCAAATTCCAAATTTGGAATTTGGAATTTGAGACTTGGAGACTTGGAGTTTATTCGTTGACGATATTTGTTATTCAAAAAAAATGAACTTAGCACATTCGCAAAGTTCAGTGTAAACTCCGCGATTTCACAGCTTGCCTTGAGCTTGACGAAGGGAACACTTTATAAAAAAAATGCGAGTAATTTCAGAACAACTGACCTCAACGGATTTTAAGATGATACCAATTTCAAACGTTCTGTTTAGTGATACCATTTTCCCATATTTTTAAGAGTTTGGTCTCAGGAAAGTTATTGTTCAATAAGGTCATAATGTGTTTATTATAACTGATGTTACGCAAAATAGATTTGTTATAAATATTTTATAATGAGCAAAAGGAAGTTAAAAGTTCATAAAGTTCATAAAGTTAAAAGTTTATAAA
>JAVHRE010000469.1:0-8234 GCA_036171495.1 Bacteroidales bacterium | reverse complement strand
AGCAATTTAACAATTCTACCAATATGTTGTCCCTACGTGACTTTTAAATTTCAACCCTTGATTCGCATTATTAACAAATAATGATTTATTATTTGCGATTCTTAACTCGTTTTGCAGCTATCCTGTCCTGTCCTGAACTTGATTCAGGATTGATTTAGTATTGATTTAGGGCGGAATGATGTAACATTATTTTTTAGAAGTTCCTTCACAAATATCACTTAAAATGGCAATTTAATTTTAGGGTCAATTTCTTTTGCTTTGTTAAAATATTTCTGTGCTTCTTCTTTTTGATTCAAATTCATATACGAAATTCCTATGTTTAAGAATGCTTGCGCATCTTTTGGGTCGAGTTCGGTTGCTTTTTTTAGAAAATATATTGACGAATCATACTTAGCCTGAAATCCATAAGCAACGCCTAAATCTTTAAGTGCAAATGCTTTGTTAGGGTCTGTTTTTACTGCACGATTCAAATAATAAATTGCACTCGGAATATCATTTTTAAATCGCCCATATAAATTACCGAGATTGTAATTTGTTTCGAAACGTTCAGGGTTTATTTCGTAAAGTTCTTTGTAAACTTTAATTTTATAATCGGCACTATCGAGGTTTTTAAAAATAATATCAAGGTTAGTATATGCTTGATTATGATTTGGATTTAATCTTAGCAAACTTTTATATGCAATTAAAGTTGAATCGTAATTTTTATCATATTCGTACCAGGCATTGCCTAATAACAAAAGTGCATCGCCATAAGCAGGGTAAATTTCGAGAGAATGATTTAAATATTGTATAGCTTGTTTTAAATATTGATTTCTAAGTGCTTCGTTTCCTTTTTTAGTACCTTCTTCAATTAATTTTCCGCCAGCCGAGCAATTACTTTTTGCGCCATTTACCGAAACTTTAACATCAGTAGTAAAAAGCGTAAAATCGTTTTTCCAATCAGTATTTCGGGTAACTGTTTTAAATCCATATAAAGCAAAAACAACAATTAAAACAAGAGGTGTTAAACTTGCTCTTGTTTTTTCCTTTTTTATAAAATCAGGTAATCTTTTTGTAATAAACCATGCTAAAATGATACAAAAACCTAACGAAGCTACAAAAACAAATCTTTCGTTCATAAATGCTCCAATTGAAAATAAAATATTTGAAACAGGAGCAAGTGTTATAGCATAAAAGAAAATACCAAATGAGATTATTGACTTATTCTTTAATCCTTTAAAAGCAATTATTGCCAGAACAACAAGTAAAATAAGTGAGCCAAATGCTTGCCATTGACTCCATTCAGTTATCGGAATATGATATGGATAATAATCGTAAGTAAGTGGGTGAGGGAAGAATAGAAGTTTTATGTAAATTCCCATTGTATATGCTATTGTTGCAAATTTTTGAGATGGATTCATATACAGAAATGAATCGTTCATTAGCTCGGGAACAACTTTTGCAGTTTGGTCGCCTAAAACGGCACCTCTTATTAAAAAATAAATCACACTTGCAATTATTATCGGCAACATCGCCTTTAATATTTTCCAAAATTTATAATCGGTAAAAAACCATATAGCAAGTGGCATTGTTACTAAAAATGTAATTCCAATTTCTTTTGAGAACATTCCTGCAAAAAATCCCAAAAACGAATAAATTAAGTATAATGGTTTTTTGTTTTCAAGATATTTTAAAGTGTAAATAAATGAAATTAAAACTCCAATTAACGAAAGCAATTCATCTCGTCCTTTTATGTTTGCAACAACTTCGGTGTGAATTGGATGGGCAAGGAATAGTAACGTCGTTATTAGTGGCAAATTATAATACCATTTGTTATTTGAGCTATACTTTTTTAATAATTTCGAAAGAACTTCGTAAAGCAACAATCCGATTAAGGCAAATAAACAAATATTAATAAAATGACTTATGAAAGGGTTTTGCCCAAAAATTTCAATCTCAATAGCAAAAGTAGCAACCGAAAGTGGACGATATCTGCCTCCAGCAACTAAGTCTTTTTTTACTTTAAAAAAACCGGTAAACAGTTCGGTCGAAAAAATATCTTTAATACCGGAAACTCCTTTTAAAGTATATTCGTTTTGAGTAATTACTATTGCATCATCAAGAGTATAGTCATTTAGCAAAGTGTTACCATAAAATGCAAATGCAAACAGACAAATTAAAATATAAATATTTTTCTTTGGAAATGATGACTTCGCCTTCTCAACAGGAATTTCTGTAACATTTGTTTTTTCCTGTTGTTTTTTAATAATTGTTGCGTTTTTATTATATCTACCCATTGCAAATCTTTTTTGTAAAAGTATAAAAAAATTAAAACAATAAACGAATGAACAATAAACAGAAAAAGATTGAATTAGATTGAAAAAGATTGAAAAGACAAGATTGAAAAAGATTGAATTAGATAAACGTAAAACAATAAACAATGAAATAAATAGAAATACATAGAAATATCTTGTTGTCATGTTGAGTGATTAGCGAAACATCTTTTCTTAAAATGCAATTTATTAGAAATGCATTGAAATAGATAGAATGAAATAATTGCTTCATTGCTAAATTGTTAAGCCACTTGGTTAAATAACAATGAAACAATGAACGTAGAACATTTTAACATTCGTATATTCGTAATTCGTAGAACTTAGAACAATGAACTTTTTTAAACAATGAACTTATCAACTTTTCAATTTTTTTTCTGATAAATATCATGTTAAATTAATTGTTTAACAACCAATTTTGCGTTGAACTTTTGAATAAAAAAATTAAAATTAAATAATTATGTTTAATAAATTAATGGCATCTATATTGCCTTACATGCCTCAAAAATTTGTATGGATATTTTCGAAACGTTATGTTGCCGGAAAATATCTTGAAGAAGCTATAGATTCATGCAAAGAATTAAATAAACAAGGCGTTAAAATTACCATAGACGTTCTTGGCGAATTTATTACAAAATCGGACGAAGCCGAACAAAATAAAAAAGAATACCTTAATGTTATTGAAGAAATACAAAAAAATAAGATTGATGGTAATTTCTCTTTAAAACCTTCAATGTTTGGGCTTTTACTCGATAAAGCTCTTTGTTATAATAATATCAGGGAAATTGTTGCAATGGCTACAAAATATAATAGTTTTGTTAGAATTGACATGGAAGATACAAAGTGTACAGATTTGGAAATAGAACTCTTTAGGAAACTAAAGAAAGAATTTCCAAACAACGTTGGGCTTGTTGTTCAGGCATATTTAAAACGAACTCTTAATGATATTACCAGCTTGCTTGATTTAAATTCACCTGAAAGCCCTGTTAATTTACGACTTTGTAAAGGTATATATAATGAACCTAAAGAACTTGCATTTAAACCTTATAATGAAGTAAAACAAAATTATCTTTTAAATCTCGAATTTATTCTCAAAAATAATATTTATGTTGGTATTGCAACTCACGATAGAGCAGTGGTAGAAAATGCTTTTAGCTTGCTCGAAAAACATAATATTTCTAAAAACAAATATGAATTTCAGATGCTTTTAGGAGTTACTCCGGAACTCAGAAAATTAATAGTTGCTCAAGGACACACTATGCGTGTTTACGTTCCTTATGGAACAAAGTGGTTTGCTTATTGCACACGGCGTTTAAAAGAAAATCCAAAAATGGCAGGAATGATTATTAAAGCAATATTTAAAAGAGGTTAATCGTTCGACTATGCTCATTTCATGGTTTAACAACTCCCCTTTAAGTAATGGTATAAATTGTTGAAAATAAATCGCTAACAGCATTGAAAAGGATTAAAATAACAATGTTAACAATTTAATCATTTTTAGTATACAAACTATTTCCTAATTACTTGTCCGTAAAATTTATAAAGCTCCCTTAAAGTACTATAGGTTTTGTTATAATCGTTTAGAAAATATTTGACTTCTTGTTCGGCATCTACATTTTGAGCTAACATAATTTTATTTTGAAGTTCTTTATGGTATAATTCAAGAATTTTTATTTTGTACCTGATTATTACTTCCGAAACGCTTATATGAAGTTGAATATCCTCTGTTTTTACATAAATGCCAATTCTTTTGTAATATTTTGACAACAAATCACTTTGACCTTGTATTTTTGCACGATAATAAGGAGTGTTTAATATATCGGCAGCTAATTTTTGAATAACTTCGTCGCTATTATATACAAATTCTTTTATTTCAATAATACCATAGTTTTTAAGTTGTTCGCAAAATATTTTAAAAACTTTATGATAAACTAAATTTCTTAATTCTTGAACATCATTAACAAGTTCATTAATAATATACTCTACTACTTTATGTTCAATTTCTTCAGTTTCTCCTTCTTTCTCTTCTTTGTACAAAACTTTATTTCCGTATAAAAAAAGTATTCTCAGAATTTCATACTCTTGTTCTTCGGCATAAAAATCGTCTATTATTGATGGTAGTTGCGGAGTTTGAGGTTGAGTATTTACTAATTCGGTTGCATTAATATAAGTTGGAACATTAAATTTTTTGCTAATAATTCTCTTAGCAACTTCGCTATAAAGTAGCTGTTCTTCAATATTTAAAAGCTTACCGCAATCTTTAATATACAATGAACGCAAAATGTTATCGGGTATAAGTGCCAAGCTTTTAACAATGTCTGTAAAAACTTCGCTTCGTTTAACAGGGTCTTTACCGGCATCTTTTAATAGGACATTTGTTTTAAATGCAAAAAAATCTTTTTCTTCCTTTTCAAGAAATTCAATAAGTTCAGATGAACTATGCGATTGAGCATAAGAGTCGGGGTCTTCGCCTTCGGGAAGTAAAACAACTTTTAAATGCATTCCTTCTTCTAAAAGCATATCAATTCCTCGAATGGTTGCTTTTATTCCTGCAGGGTCGCTATCATATATTAAAATTATGTTTTTAGTAAATCGCTTAATTAATGATATTTGCTCAACTGTTAATGCAGTTCCTGATGATGCAACACAGTTTTCGATTCCCGATTGATGCATTGATACCACATCGGCATTGCCTTCGACTAAATAGCATTTATCTTTTTCGGAAATTGTTTTTTTTGCGAGATAAAGTCCAAAAAGTATTTTCCCCTTGTGAAAAATTTCCGATTCGGGACTATTAAAGTATTTTGGCTTATTTTGAGCTTCTTTTAAAATTCTTCCTGTAAAACCAACAACTCTGCCACTTAAATTATGGAGCGGGAAAATTACTCTTCCGCTAAAACTATCATAATTTCCTTTATTAATAAGTCCTGCTTTTAATAATACTTCTTCTTTAAAACCATTTTTTATTGCATGTTGGTAAAATGTTGTAGATTTTTCGGACGAATAGCCAAGTTCAAATTTTTTAATGATATCGTCGCGAAAACCACGTTCATGAAAATATGATAAGCCGATTGCTTTACCGTCTTCAGTTTGAGCTAATGAGTTTACAAAAAAACCTTGAGCAAAATTAGTCGCTACAAATAAACTCTCGCGTTCGTCGTGTTTGGCAATATCTTCGGCTGTAAGTTCTTTTTCCTGAATCTCGATATTATATTTTTTTGCAAGCCAACGCAAAGCATCGGGATATTGAATATGCTCATGCTCCATTAAAAAGTTAACTGCATTGCCTGCTTTACCGCAGCCAAAACATTTGTAAATCCCTTTTACCGGTGAAACCGAAAACGATGGAGTCTTTTCGTTATGAAAAGGACACAATCCAATATAATTTGAACCTCGTTTTTTTAAAGTTATAAACTCCGAAACAACTTCGTCTATGCGTGACGTATCAATTATTCGCTGTATGGTAATTTGGTCAATCAATGTAAATATTTTATATTTCAAAAGTATTAAAATATGCCTTTAATTCCTAAAAAATATTTAATTTTAAGTTTGTATTTAGGACATTTCTAAAAACTATGCAAAACGTAATGCTGAATTTAACGTCATGCTGAACTTGATTCAGCATCACCTATATCGAAAACAGATTCCGAAACAATCCTGAACTTGATTCAGGACGGAATGACGTAAAACAAGGATAGAATGACGTCCCGTTTTAGGCGGGATTAGAAAAGCCCTTATGTTTATACAATGAATAATGTAATTTATTTATAAGAAAATATGAAAAAACTTGTAGTATTAACCGGAGCGGGTATTAGTGCCGAAAGCGGAATAAGAACTTTTCGCGACATGGGCGGCTTATGGGAAGAATACAATATTGAAGAAGTTGCAAGCCCGCAAGGTTGGGAAAATAATATGGAGTTGGTGTTAGATTTTTATAATCAACGGCGTAAGCAACTTATGGAATGTAAACCTAATACCGCTCATTATAAATTAGCTGAACTTGAAAAAGATTTTGATGTTCAAATAATTACTCAGAATGTTGATGACTTACACGAAAAAGCCGGCAGTAAAAATATCACACATTTACATGGTGAATTATTAAAATCGGTGAGTACCGGCGATTCATCTCTTGTATATAATATAAAAGGTTGGGAACTTAAAAAAGGTGATTTATGTGAAAAAGGTTTTCAGTTACGACCTTATATTGTTTGGTTTGGCGAAGCTGTTCCGATGATGGAAAAAGCTATAGAAATTACTCAAAGTGCAGCTCTTTTTGCTGTAGTTGGAACTTCGTTAAATGTTTATCCTGCGGCAGGTTTATTAAGTTATGTTAAACCTCAGGTTCCAATTTATTTGGTTGACCCTAATGATGTTTATTGTAACCGAAAAGTTACTTTTATTAAAGAGAAAGCCAGCGTGGGAGTTGCCCGGTTGACTGAATTATTAAAACCCCACAAATTATAAATGTATTAAAAATAATTCGGTAAAAATAAAGAAAAATATTTTAATTTCAATAAAAAATAAAATATTTCTTCAAATTTTATTTATAGGACTTACGCACAAAGGTAAAAATTAATTCTGAATAAACAAAGGGTAACTAATCAGTGTCAAAGTTAATATGATTTTTATTGAACTTATTCCATATTTCTCGCAAATATCATGTCACGCAAAGACGCAATGTACGCAAAGTTTTAAGTCCGCAAGGTTTTAAAAAAATCATAAATGATTTTTTAACTCTGCGGTCTTTATCCTTAGCGGTCTCTGCGCCTTTGCGTGACAACTTTTGTGTACACTGATTAGTTACATCCATTCAAAGATACATGTTTTTTATTTGTTATGTTCTCTAATCTTTAAATACTTTATAAAAACAGCTTTTGCAGAGATTTTACAAATAACAAAACCATAATATCCATCAAGGAATCCGGCTTTTAAAAAATAATCGCGTATAAATTTCCAACATGGTTTAATAATTAAGCCCATAAAACTTACTTTTCTGCCATTATTAAAATCGGCTTTGGCGGCAATCTCAGAAAACTTATTCGACTGTTCAACATGTTGTAATATAGAACAGTACGAATAATGTAACAAATCACCTTTTAAATATGAAGTAGTTGTTCCTTCGTGCATTACAAAACGGTCGTGAGGATTAACTCCCGACCAAGAGCCTTTTGAGTGAACAAATAATCTTAATTTTTTATCGGGGTACCAGCCACAATGTTTAATCCATTTTCCGCAATAATTTGTTAAGCGATTAAAATAATAACCGTCAAAATTCCAATTGTTTTTTACTTCTAAAATTGATTTTTCGAGTTTTGCTGAAAGCACTTCATCGGCATCAAGCGAAAGGACATATTTTGAATTAACTTGTTTAATTGCCCAACTTTTTTGCTGTATATAACCTTCAAACTTATGCTGTACAAATTTTACATTAAATTTTGAGCAAATTTCCTGAGTTTTATCGGTAGAGAATGAATCAACAACAACAATCTCATCTGCTACATTTTTAACAGATTCTAAACAACGTGCAATGTTTTTTTCTTCGTTAAATGTTATTATTACTACTGAAAGAGAAACCTTCATGATTTATGGTATTTGATTTAAAAAACAGAACAAAGGTACACAATTTCTGTAGGGGACTTATAAAAATTAACGAAACGTCATTCCGTTCTGAATCAATTCTGAATCAAGTTCAGGACGAGACAGATTCAAACACTGACTTTGTGGACAGACACTATTTAGTGCCTGTCCATAAAGTCAAAGATTTTCAAAAATGAAAGCCCCAAGCCTCAAATCTCAAGTCCCAAATCTCAAGAAAAAAAATGCCATTAACCATTGTCTATTAGTCATTTGTGATTTGTTATATTTTTTCTTTTTTTTCTTGGAATTTGAGATTTGGAATTTGGGACTTTATTTAGTGCCTGTCCA
>JAVHRE010000468.1:0-8302 GCA_036171495.1 Bacteroidales bacterium | reverse complement strand
TTGGAATTTCGGTATCAATTGGCGTCATCATTCCTGTATAAACTTTATCCCAGTCTTTTACTTTTCCTTTTGTGCTAACAATAGTCTCCGATTTTGACACAAAAAGATTAGTAATGTTAACGGCTTCAATTAACAATCCACCTGGATTTCCGCGTAAATCGAAAATAAGATATTTAACAGCAGTATTTTCTTTTAGCTTTGTTAAAGCATTTTTAACTTCTAAATACGAACTTTCTGTAAAACTCGATAAATTAATGTAACCAATACTGTCGCTAACAATGCCATAATATTGAACGGCATCAATTTTAATTTCTTCCCGTTCAATAGTTTTTTCAATAGGTTCAGTTGTTCCGGGTCTGTTTAATTTTAAGATAAGTTTTGTTTTTGGTTGTCCTTTAAGCATTTCGCTAACTTCGCTGGTTGATTTTCCTTTAATAGATTTTCCATCAACTTCTAAAATAATATCACCTGCTCTAATATCGTTTTTTTGTGCCGGGAAAGCTTCATAAGGTTCTGTAATTACAATGTAATCGCCATCTTTTCTAATAAGTGCACCAACTCCGCCATATTGACCGGTAGTCATAAACCTAAAATCTTCCATTTGTGATTCGGGGATGTAAACAGTATAAGGGTCGAGAGAATTAAGCATTGCATCAATACTTTTCTTAATTAAATCGCCGGGTTTTGTTTCGTCAACATAATACAAATTAAGTTCTCTGAAAAGAGTATAATAAATATCTAAATTTTTGGCAATCTCGAAATTAACACTATCGTCAAATGCAACAAGGGTTATTGATGAAACAATTATAATTGTTGCAACAAGCCATAACTTTATTTTTTTTAAACTACTTTTTATCATATTTTCTGTTTTTACTACAAAGATTTAGCTCCTACGGAACTTTTTCACTTTATAAACTTTTAATTTTGTTCATCATTTCTAGGGGACTTCTAAATTCTGCCTAAAGCGGGACGTCATGCTGAACTTGTTCTGAGCTTGTCGAAGAACAGCATCTCATGAAACGAAGCACTGCATTGAGTCCCGCTTTTTGCGGGAGACGTTATTTGTCCCGCTTTGGGCGGGATTAGAAGTTCTCTCTATTTATTTCAACTTATTTCTGTTTTTTTACTGATTACTTTTTTAACTTTTCACTTTTTTATGGTACAGGGTCGTATCCATGACCTCCCCATGGGTTACACGATAAAATTCTTTTAATTGATAAATATGTTCCTTTAATAAGTCCATGTTTATTTAGTGCTTCGATTGAATAAGCAGAACAGGTAGGTGTATAACGACAAGCGTTCGGTAACATAGGCGAAATGGAATATTTATAAATTTTAACTAACAGAACAGGTATTGCTATTAATATTTTTCTCATTAATGTTAATTAAATGATGTAAAGTTAAGATTATTTTGGATTCAATTTCTTTATAATTTGGCATTTCGTTGCCAATAAATGTTAATAAAAGTTGTAGTTTTTGCTCTTTACTTTTTAATAAAGTTATTAATGGTTGTTTGTTTAAACGATATGCTTCACACATAATGCGTTTAATGTAATTTCGTTCAACAGCTTTTTTAAATTTTCTTTTGGGTACGCTAAAGGCACATTTTATTACAACATCTTTATTATCAGGAACAAGCAACCATCTTGTTTTTATTGGAAAAATAACAAAAGAATTGCCTTCGGTAATTAATAAATTGATACTTTTTCTACTTTTAAGATGCTCTGTTTTACCGAATTTAAATGACATTTTTAAAACGTAATTTTAAATTCAAAAATTATTGTTTAACAATTTGCACTTCGTAAATTTGAGGCCACAATTTGCCTGTTAAATAAAGTTTGCGATTTTGCTGGTCCCAGGCAATACCGTTAAGCACATCAACTTCATTTTTTACTTTTGATTTATCGAGAAGCCCTTTGCAATCTATTTTTCCAATTACCTTTCCGGATTTAGGGTCAACAATAACAATGTTATCTGTTTGATATACATTAGCATATATTTTGCCGTCAATTAATTCTAACTCGTTTAACTGATTAACCGGACCAATGTTATCGTAAACTTCAATTCTTTTTATTTCGCTAAATGTTTCGGGATTTAAAACGTACAAAGTATTTGAGCCATCGCTCATTATAAGATTATCTCCTAAATTAGTTATTCCCCATCCTTCGGTATTAAAATTAAATTTGTTTATTAATTGAAATGTAGGCTTTTCAAATTCAAAAGCTATCTGTGAGCGCCATGTTAACTGAAAAATCTTGTTTTTGTAAATAACAATTCCTTCGCCAAAAACATCTTCGGGCAAATTGTAACTTTGAATTAATTCGGAATTTTGCAATTTGTATTTTTGCAGTGTAGATTCGCCGTATTGCCCTGTTCCTTCGTATATAAAACCATTTTCGTAAATTAAACCTTGAGTGTAAGATTTTGTGTTGTGAGGAAACTGTTTAATTATTTTATACGTGTATTTTTCGGGAATAACATTAGACTTTAAAATTATCGTAACATTTGACAGATATTGTTTGCCCTTACTCCAAACTATTATTTGGATATTGTTTTTGCCGGTGTTGCATGAATCGGAATTAATAATATTGTTCTCTTTTTTTATATTTGTTATTTGAAATTTGTTATTGAGTTTTATAAACGATGAATCGGGTGTAATTTCATTTGAAATATTTGCAGTTACTTCAATTTTGTTTCCAATAGTATATAACGAAAGCGGCTTAGGTCGTAAGATATTTATATAAGAAACATTATAGTTTGAAGATGTGTCGCTGATGGAATTCTTTATATTGTTATTGTTGTTATTACACGAAAACAACAAATTGCAAACAATAACAATAACAAAAAGTTTTATCAATTTTTTAGTTTCCATTCGAAGCTGTCTTTTGTGTCTTTAATTTCTATTCCTAATGCTGTGAGTTTATTGCGAATGCGGTCGCTTGTTTCAAAATCTTTACGTTGTTTTGCCGACAAACGCTCATTTAGTAACAAACTAACAACATCGGAAAGTATTTGATTATTGGAGTTAGTTGTTTCCTGAACTAAACCTAGTATTTCAAATGCAAAATCGTCGAATAATTTTTTGCAAGCTTTAATATTTTCTTTATCAAACTTTTCGTTTCCAACTAATGTTGAGTTAATTGTTTTAACAACATCAAATAAATGTGCAATAACAATAGGAGTGTTAAGGTCATCGTTAAGTGCATCAATACATTTATTACGTATTTCGCTAATATTAACAGTAGAATTTTCTGAAGGTTGAATTTTATTTATGTTGTTATATGCTTCGAACATTCTTTCAAAACCCTTTTCGGCAGCCGAAAGTGCTTCGTTCGAGAAATCGAGTGTACTGCGATATTGTGCTTGTAAAATAAAAAATCTTATAGTCATTGGGCTATAGGCTTTTGTTAATACAGGATGCTCGCCTGTAAAAAGCTGTTCGAGTGTAATAAAATTACCAAGCGATTTGCCCATTTTTTGCCCATTAATGGTAATCATATTGTTGTGCATCCAATAGCGAACAGTTTCTTTGCCATGTGCAGCAACGCTTTGTGCAATTTCGCATTCGTGATGAGGAAAAATTAAATCCATCCCGCCTCCATGAATATCAAAAACATCACCTAAATATTTTGTACTCATTGCCGAACATTCGAGATGCCAACCGGGAAAGCCATCGCTCCATTTTGAGGGCCAACGCATAATGTGTTCAGGTAATGCTTTTTTCCAAAGTGCAAAATCGTACGAGTTCTTTTTTTCGCTTTGCCCGTCAAGGTTGCGGGTGTTTGAGTACAAATCTTCGAGAATTCTGCCCGAGAGTTTTCCGTAATGATATTTTTTAGAATACGCTTCTACATCAAAATAAACTGAGCCATTAACTTCATAAGCGTATCCGTTTTTTTTAATTTCTTCAATTAATTGCATTTGTTCAATTATGTGTCCTGATGCACGAGGTTCGATGCTTGGCTTTTTTACGTTAAGATTGTCCATAAAAGTATGGTATCTGTCGCTGTAATATTGCACAACTTCCATTGGTTCAAGTTGTTCTATTCGGGCTTTTTTTTCAATTTTGTCTTCGCCTTGGTCGGAATCGTTTTCAAGGTGTCCAACATCTGTAATATTTCTAACATATCGAACTTTAAACCCTAAATATTGTAAGTAACGAAATAAAACATCGAAAGTTATAGCAGGACGGGCGTGTCCTAAATGCGGGTCGCCATAAACGGTTGGTCCGCAAACATAAATTCCCACAAAAGGTGGATTTAATGGAATAAATTCTTCTTTTTTCTTATTAAGAGTATTGTATATAAATAACTTACTGCTCATTTTGTTGAGTTTTATTTCTGAAATAATTTACGAAATTACAAAAACATAATTAATAAAATTAATTTTATAAAATTATTACAGTTAAGGTTTTAGTTATTAGGTTATTGAGTAATTGAGTTTATCTGTTAATAATTCTGAAAACAGGTATAAATTATTATAAAATACTTGAGTTTATTTCCCAATTGTTAAAACCTTAAATTCAATTCTTCGGTTCATTTCGCGACCTTCTTCGTCTTCATTAAATGCAATAGGCTGAGTTTGTCCGTAACCCTTTACTTTTAATCTGTCGGCTTTAATTCCTTTTGATATACAATAATTGGTAACTGCCTGAGCCTGATTTTGTGATAATTTTATATTTTCTGCCTTGTCGCCTTTGTTATCGGTATGTGCGCCAATTTCGATTGTTATTTTCTTATTTGTTTTCAGAAATTCCACAAAACGATTCAATTCGGGGTACGATTCTTTTAACAATTCGGCAGTTTTCTTCATAAAAAAGATATTGTTAAGTCGAACTACCTGCGATTCCATTACCGGAGCCATAAATAAATTTTGTTCCTCAATTTCCTTATATTCAGTTAAGTCGGTTACGTCTAAATATTTTGTTACAGAGTAGTAACCTTCGGCAACTGCCAGATATCCGTACTTTTTTCCAAAAGGTAAGATGATTTTATATTCGCCATTAGTGGGGTCGGTTCGTGCAATACCGGCTTCGGTACCATCGGGTAAAAGTTCCCAAATTACTCTTGCCTCTAAAGGTTCCATGTTGCGTTCGTTAAGAACCTTCCCCGAAATTAACACAACAGGCTGACTACCTTGCGAATAAATATTAACATATAAAAATATCAAAACAATTGAGATTGAAATTTTTTTCATATTTAAAAACAATAAAATTTTTATTTGACAGTAATTTATTTTGTAAATAAAATCAAAATTTTTGAATAATGGATAAGGAACGCGAATTTATAATTTACAATTTCTGATTTCTGATTTATGATTCGTTATGTATCTGTTATTTAATATTATAAAATTGATGTTGCGCATAATTTTATTTTTGACACGAATTGCACTAAACTTATTCAATGGTCATACGATAGTCAAACAATAGTCATTCAATAGTAACTCATTGTAAAAAATAACTGTATTACAACTGAATTAACAATTGTTTGTCTTGTTCTGAACTTGATTCAGGACAGAATGACGTAGTGCTTGATTTTTAGAAGTTCCCTAAATAGTGTTAGAAAGAAAACTCAGTGTTTTCTTGCAAACACTAAATATTAAACATTAGTCTGTTAATATTTAGAATAATGCCTATAGCGTAATTGTTTCAATGTTGTTTTGTACAGTTTTTGGTATATTATTCTTCGGTATCTTTATCGTTTGAATATCCTCGCATAATGCCTCGGGTAGAATTACGAACAAATAATAATATCTCGTCGCGTTCATGCGAAGCGGGTAGTTCTTTTTCAATATAATCAAGTGCCTGACTAATGTTATGACCGCGTAAAAACAAATATCTGTAAATTTCCTGAATTTGTTGAATTTGTTCGTTTGTGAAATTTCTACGACGTAAACCAATAGAGTTAACCCCCACGTAGCTTAATGGTTCACGAGCTGCTTTAACAAAAGGAGGAACATCTTTGCGAACAAGGCTGCCTCCGGTAATATAAGTATATGGACCAATATGCACAAATTGATGTACAGCGGCTAATCCACCAATATTTGCGTAATCTTCAACAATAACATGTCCTGCTAAAGTTGCGTTATTAGCTAAAATGCAATTATTGCCAACAAAACAATCGTGAGCAATGTGCACATAAGCCATTAGTAATGTGTTGCTGCCAATAACTGTTTTGTAGCTTGCTTTTGTACCGCGATTAATTGTAACAAATTCCCTAATAAGACAGTTATCGCCAATTTCGGCAGTTGTTTGTTCGCCTAAAAATTTCAAATCTTGTGGAATCGCAGAAATAACTGCTCCCGGAAAAATCTTGCAATTTTTCCCAATTCTTGCACCCTCCATAATAGTAACATTTGGTCCAATCCAGGTTCCTTCGCCAATTTCAACATTTTTATAAATTGTAACGAATGGTTCAATTACTACATTATCAGCAATTTTAGCTTCGGGATGAACATAAGATAATGGTTGTTTCATTATGTTTTTTTTTAAATTTTTTCTTTTTTTGCAATTTGTGCCATTAAAACTCCTTCAGTAACAATGCTATCGCCAACATAAGCAGTGCCTCGCATTGTTGCAATGCCTCTACGGAATGGTGCAGCTAATTCGAGTTTAAAAACCAATGTGTCGCCGGGTATAACTTTCTTTTTAAAGCGAACTTGTTCGATTTTAAGGAAAAGTGTAGTATAATTTTCGGGGTCGGGAACTGAATTAAGTACAAGAATTCCACCAACCTGAGCCATTGCTTCTATTATTAAAACACCCGGCATAACAGGTTCGTTTGGAAAATGTCCGACAAAAAATCCTTCGTTATAAGTAACATTTTTTACTCCAACTACTGACGATTCGTCCATTTCTATAATTTTATCAACTAATAAAAACGGGTATCTGTGAGGAAGTCTTTTTCTTATGTCGTTTATATCAAGTAGTGGTTTTGCGTTAACATTAAATACAGGGGCTTTATTTTTTTGTTTTTCTTTTTTTATTTGTTGTTGAATAAGACGTGCAAATTCGATATTTGTTTTATGTCCGGGTTTAGTGGCAATAATTTTACCTTTAATTGGAAGCCCCACTAAAGATAGGTCGCCAATTAAATCAAGTAATTTGTGACGTGCCGGTTCATTAGAATGTCGTAACAAAGTATTGTTTAGGATACCTTTTTGGGGCATAAAGTCGAGATGAGGTTTTTGAAACATGTCGGCTAAATGGTCTAATTCTTCTTTTGGTAAATCTTTATCAATTATTACAAGTGCATTGTCAAGGTTGCCACCCTTAATAAGACCATTGTTTGCCAAAACTTCAAGTTCGTGAAGAAAAACAAAAGTTCTTGCACTTGCTATTTCTTTTCGGTAATTTTCGATATTTTCAAGCGAAGCAAATTGGTTTACCAAAACGCTTGAATTATAATCAATTAAAACAGTAACGTTATAACTTTCGTCAGGAATCGCAATGTATTCGATTCCTTTTTCGGGTATTGAATATGTAATTGGGTGTTTAATTTCAAAATAAATACGAATTTCGTTTTGTTCAATTATTCCAGCCTCTACAATTGCTTCAACAATTTGACCGGCACTTCCATCAAGAATCGGAACTTCTGGTCCATTAATTTCAATAAGAGCATTATCTATTCCGAGACCGTAAAGTGCGCTAAGTAAGTGCTCTACGGTATTAACGGTTACTCCATTTTGGCTAAGTGTAGTTCCACGAGAAGTTTCCGAAACATTATCAATAATTGACCTTATAGTTGGCTGCCCATTAACATCAACTCGTTTAAAAACAAAACCATGATTAGCAGGAGCTGCATTAATTACAACATTGACTGATTTGCCCGTGTGTAATCCAATTCCCGATAGAGAAACTGGCGATTTTAAAGTTTTTTGTTTTTCGCCTATCATTAATAATAATTTTTTTGCAAAGATATACCTTGTATTTAATAAACAAAAACATAATATTGGTAAAATTAAAAAATCAAGTGAATGTGTTTAAAATAAATGAGTTAAGTTTATAGTATATTATGAGTGGCAATTCCGAAGCTTTGGAACATTAAACTACGAAGATACTCAATTGTTATTCAATTGCAATAATCAAATGGTACAACAATGTATTAAAAGAACTACAACTGAATTACAATCAAAAAATAAACGAATAATTATTTTAAGTTAAGGAGACTTCTAAAAATTAACGATACGTCATTCCGAACTTGTTTCGGAATCTGATTATGAGGTAGTTATGAGATGTTGATACCGCCTTAAGCGCATTGGCGTCAAGCTAAAAAGATATTTTCATAATGTTTCGCTCCTACGG
>JAVHRE010000467.1:0-8334 GCA_036171495.1 Bacteroidales bacterium | reverse complement strand
TAACAACTTTATATCCCCATCTTATCAGGCATTAATCAATTATAACCATTTGTTACCGTTTATTTACGAAAATATAAATCTATATTAATATTCAAGCAATTGGCTATAGCTCTATTAATTTTTTATTATTTTGCTTATTTCTTTTTTGTTATTGCTTTCAACAGCCACAAAATAAACGCCTTTAGCATACTGTGTTAAATCAATTTTAATTACATCTGCAACATGTTTATCAGATTTAAACAGCTCTTTACCTTTTTCGTTATATATTGTTACAAATACAGGTTCCGAAAAATTTTCCGGCAATTTTATAAACAAATTATCTTGAACAGGGTTAGGGTAAATTAAAATATTTTCAGTTTTTGAAAGAACAGAAATACCAACACTTGTAATATTTACAATAATAGTATCGGTATATGCACAACCATAATTATTGTAAACCGTTAACCAATATGGATGAACACCAAAACCAACAGTTGCTCCCGATATAACAACAAAATTTTGCGTACTTTCTGTATTCCACAAATAACTGCTAAACGATGGTGATGTACCAATAATTATGGTTTGAGTAGTTTGCATACTTATATCATTTCCCAAATCGAAATATGGAGATGGATTAGCGTTTATAAAAACACTATCGGTTGAGATACAATTATTGCTATTTGTTACGGTTATAAAATAACTACCCGTTGAGCTTATTGTTATACTGCTATTGGTTTCACCATTTGACCATAAATAAGATGAGTAATTCCCGCCAACATTAAGAATATATGGCAAACAAACTGATGTATCTGCACCTAAATTAATAGCTGGTTTCGGATTTACGTTAATTGTTATTGAATCCGAATTATGACAAGTTGCATCAAAAATTGTAACAGAATAAATAGTTGTAATAAGTGGGCTTACAGTTATTGAATATGTTGTGTCAAGAGTATTCCACAAATAAATCAAGCTATCACCGGTTGAGTTAATTGTTATTGAATCGCCCGAACATGTTGTAGCGTCTTGTGGTAATTGAATACTTGGTAATGTGGCTATTGTTACATTTGCTGAATCGGACGAAATACAACCATTCAAATTATTGTAAAAATATGACACATAAAAACTACCGCTTCCGGCAATTGCCGGAGAAAAAACATCTCCACTAATTCCTTGTCCCGTAAATGTTCCACCAGCAGGATCACCGGTTAAAGTGTCGTGCTGATTATATGGACAATAAAAATTAGATAATCCGGTAAAATAAACATCTACAACAGCTAATAATGAGAATGATGCAGTATCGGAACTTGAACAACCATAAACATCGGTATAATCGTAATATACATTATAGTTATTTGGTGTTAAAATTGAAGGATTTAACCAATTATTTGAAATCCCATTTCCTGTAAATGTTCCTCCTGTTGGGTTACCAGTGAGCAAAATTTGTGCAGCATTTTGACAATAGCCCGAAGCTAAATTTGTTATTTGAACCGTTGGAATAACATGAACCGACATAATTGTTGTGTCGTTATTTACACATCCATAAGAATCGGAATAAGTATATATAATTTGATGTTCGCCAATTCCAGCAACCTGAGGCGAAAAAGTGCTGTCGGTAAGTCCTGTTGTTCCGGTTAAAACTCCGCCATAAGGATAAACGCTAAAAGTAAAAGGTAAATCGCCTTCGCAGAATGTTGTATCTAACGGAATGTATGTAAAAATAGTTGGACTGTAAATAAATGTTGACTGACTAACGGTGTTTACACACCCGTTTACATCGGTATAAACATAATTTACATTATGACTTCCCGCACCGGCAATTGATGGCGAAAAAACACTGTCGGTTAATCCTGCTCCACTAAAAATACCACCTAAAAGATTAACCGATAAAGTATCGTTTGGGGAATTAAAACAATAATTCATATTTAAACCGGTAAACGAAACATAAGGCAAAGAATTAATGAATGCTGTGTCTATAAAAGTATTTGGACAACCATGTAAATCGGTATATGTATATGTAATAACTTGATTATTAGATAAACTTGCAGGTGAAAAAATAGAATCTGTAATGCCATTTCCTGTAAAAATGCCACCGGAAGGGTTCCCGGTTAATGTATCAGAAATGGCGTTTTCGCAATACACATTTTGCAATCCCGAAAATGTAACATTTGGCAATAAAAAAACAGATACTTTTATAATATTTGTTGTGTCAACTCCACACATATTTTGTGCTATACAATAATAGTCTCCGGTATCGGAAAGTGCAGCAGGTATAAAATTCAAATTTCCATTTGTTTCGCCAGAAAGTAAAATTGAGTTTTTATACCATTGATATGCAATAGGCGAACTTCCGGATATTGAGGGTGAAATACTTTCATTAATTCCTACACAAAATGATAAACCAGACGTTTCAGAAAACAATGGAGGTTGATTAACGGTAAGTATAATTGACTCACTTGCTATACTTCCTATAGAATTAGTTATTGTGCATGTATAAATTCCTGCATCAGAAACTGTTACCGAATTAAGTGTTAAAGTGTCGTTATTTAAGCCAATTGGAGAACCATTTTTATACCATTGATAAGTAAGAGGCAAACCACTTTCAGCTTCTACAAAAATTAAAACATTTTGACCTTCGCATTTAAACATGCTGAATGATTGATGAATAATTACAGGTTTAGAATAATATCTTGCAAAATGATAACTTTGATTTATTCCTGCAGTTGTAAAAACGCCACCACAAATCAAATCGAATTTCGAATTATTTATGCAATAACCTACATGATTTAACCCATCGCCAAGTGGTAACCAATTTGAACCATCCCATTCGGCAATCTTTTTTGTGCTTTGTGAACCCGCAGTATTAAAATTTCCTGTTGCAAAAATTGATGTGCCAACTTGTTTTATACCATAAATTGTTCCATCAGTTCCATTATTTAACGATAGCCATGATGAACCGTTCCATTGTGCAATATTATTAACTATGGTAGCACCTGAATTTGTAAAGTTCCCTGCTGCAGTTATTGGTGCACCTATACCTACAATTCCTTCAATTGAATATACCGGACCATTAAAACCATTAGCCAATGCTAACCAATTGGTTCCATTCCAATTTGCTATATTGTTACACGAAACACCGCCTGCGGTTGTAAAATTTCCACCAATAGTTAACGAGTTTCCATAATTAATTGTATAAACAGGACCATCGGTACCGCTACCCAAAGAATCCCAAATAGCTCCATCGTAACGGGCAATATGATTGGCAGAAATTCCTCCAATAGTTGTAAAATCGCCACCAACATAAAGATATTGATTGTGAATTTCTAATGCTCTTATTGTACCATTGCAACCTGTACCAATTATACTCCAAATTGTATCATTCCATGTTGCTAAGTTGGTTGCAGGTAAACCACCAGCTAATGAGAAGTTTCCACCAATAAATGTTAAAGAATTGGTTGTTGCAATTGCATATACATTGCCGTTTACTCCAGTTCCCATTGAATCCCAAGTTGTTCCATTATAATATGCAATATTACTTGCAGCAATATTGGCAACAGAATCGAATGAACCACCAATAAAAATATTGTTGCTGTTTTTCGATATTGCAAAAATTGAATCATTAGCTGAATTGCTTTTAGTAAATATGTTATCCCATCTATTATTTTGAGAATAACTATGAAAAAAAGTAAAAACAATAAAAATTGAAATGTAAAATGTTTTCATAAAAATTATATTTAATTTGGCAAACTTACATAATATTTTTGAAATTAGAAATAATAATACCAAATTCAATTAAGGTGGGTTCTAATCCTGCCCAAAGCGGGACAAATAGCGTCTCCAGCAAAAAGCGAGACTCAATACAGAGCTTCGTTTTTCTGCCAAGTCGGAACAAGTTTCCGTCAAGTCGGAACAAGTTGTGAGATGCTGAAAATAAAGTTCCAAGTTTCAAACCTGTGGTGAGTTTAGCCGAGCCATTCCAAACTCCAAAACCCAAGCCTTGCACACAAGCCCTCTTGGTATTTGGAACTTGGTATTTTCCCCATCAAGTTCAGCATTACGCTTTAGGTGGGATTAGAAGTCCACTTAAATATTATTGATTAATAGTCGTTTATATCAATAAAAATTTGATTTTGAACAAACAAAAATAATTATCATAAAAATTCCGAAATTTGCCAAATATAAAATAGTGCAAACAGAAAATTATAATATTAACCTAAAACACTTATTAAAAGATGGTGTAATTATCACAAAACACGATTCTGTTACCCGTTCAACAATTGACCCAACAATTATTGCAACTTCGCCAAACAATTGTATTTCTCAAAGTATAAATTATTTTTATTTTAATCATTGGCAACCAATAATTAACAATGAATTAAGCAGAGAAAATTTTAAATCGGCAACAATTATAATCCCTAAAAAAGAAATAAACACATCAATATATTATTTTAAAGGAAGCTACGACTGGCTATTAATTATTTTTTTATTATTATTGCTTCTATTAACTTGGGTAAAAATATCATATAACAAAGTTTTAGGGCAAACGTTTGCCTCCATAATAAATCAGCAATCGGCTCGAAAACTTATTGCCGAAAAAAGTAATTTATTGCAAAAAACATCAATATTTTTAACAGTAATCTACTTATTTACAACAGGAATCTTTACTTTTGAAGTTATTAATTATTATAATTTAAATTTTTTAAATTTATTTGGGTTTAAATTATTTTTTGTTTGTTTAATTTGCATTGTAATATTTTTTTTAATTAAAAATTTATTGTACTGGCTATCAGGTATTTTATTTGACTCAGAGAGTTATATTCTCGAATTTTTAAATCACGGAAATATTTTTTATCGTTCAGCCGGAATAATAATTTTACCAATAATTTTTGCAATCCCTTATGTCTCAAATTATATTGCACAAACTCTTATATACATTGGAATTTTTATGTTTGTTATATCATTCATTTTAAGAATAGTTAGGGGGTTTCTTTTAAGTTTTCAAAATAAACTTTCTTTGTTTTATTCTTTTTTGTATTTTTGTGCGCTGGAAATATTGCCATTTTTATATGTCTATTATTATATTAAAAAGATGTGGTAATAATTTTATTAACAGTATAATGTACGTTAAAATCGCATCGCTTTGAAAATCCGAAAGATTTTAATTTCTCAACCAGAACCGCAAACCGAAAAATCGCCTTATTTCGATTTGTCAAGTAAATACAATCTAAAGATTGATTTTAAACCTTTTATACACATTGAGGGCATTTCGGTTAGAGAATTTAGACAACAAAAAATTAATATTCCCGATTTTACTTCATTGATTTTTACAAGCCGAATTGCTGTTGACCATTTTTTTCGTATTAACGAAGAAATGAGGTTTACCATACCCGACTCAACGAAGTTTTTTTGTGTTACGGAGTCAATTGCATTTTATTTGCAAAAATATGTTGTTTATCGTAAACGTAAAATTTTTTACGGGAACAATAATTTTAACGATTTAATGGAGTCTATTTTAAAACACAAAGAAGATGATTTTTTAATTCCACTTACCGAAAATCACAATTCCGATATTTCACAAACACTAAGCAAAAATAACATTAAGCACTCTATTGGTTGCTTCTATAGAACCATAAGCAGCGACATGAAAAGTGTAAATTTAAACGATTACGGTATTATTGTATTTTTTAGCCCATTAGGAATAAAATCATTATTCGAAAATTTCCCTGACTTTAAACAAGCCGAACTTTGTATTGGTACTTTTGGTCCTACAACTGCTAAAGCAGCTTTAGATGCTGGTTTACGAATTGATGTACAGGCACCTACACCCGAATCGCCATCAATTACTGCTGCACTCGATTGTTTTATAAAAAAATGTTTGAAAGAAAAATAGTTTCAATCTGCATTTTTCAAAGATATGAGCTATCGGACTCAAAATATCTTGAACTATTATTCTTCTGATTTATTTGTAATTTGATACTTGCTGTTGAGATTTTTTTGTTTTATTACTGCTGATAGCAATTTATTGTTGTTGTGATATATAATCGTGTGTAACCGCTTATACTCACATATAAACGAATATACCTAATTATTAGACGAATAAGGATTTTTGAGCACCTTACCTTTGTGTCAAATTAAAATTCATTTTTATTAACAATTAAAAAATTTGTATTATGGAAAAGATGCTCAACAAAGTAGAACTTAGCGGATTTGTAGGTTCAAATCCCGAAGTTAAAACATTACCAAACGGTAATAAAGTATTAAAAATGTCGCTTGCAACAAGCTCAAGTTACAAAGACCGCGAAGGTAATTGGGTACGCGATACTACATGGCATAATATTGTTATGTGGAATAAACTTGCCGAAGCTGCAAATAGCGAAATAATAAAAGGAAGCAGGGTTTCGTTAACAGGAAAACTTGCAAACCATCAATATACAGATAAAGACGGCAAAAAACACTTTGTAACAGAAGTTATTGCAACAAGTTATGAATTAGTTGCTGCCGAAATTGCAAAAGCAGTTTAATAATATTTCAATTTATTTTAAAAAGCCTCCCAAGTTTAAAAACTTGCGGAGGCTTTTTTTTGTATCTTTCGGCAGAAAATTTAAGAATACTAATGACAAGTCAAGCTATTATAAATAAATATAATAACAAAGTTTACATTTCTTTGGAAGAAGGTTTAGACATTTATAAAAACATGCCTCTTGCCGATTTAATGTTTGCTGCAAATACAATTCGCGAAAATATTCATAACAATAAAATTGTTACATGGCAAATTGACCGAAATGTAAATATTTCAAATGTCTGTTTTGTTCAATGTGAGTTTTGTAATTTCTGCCGAAAAAAAGATTCAAATGAAGCATACACGACTTCAATTGAAGAATACCGAATTAAAATAAAAGAACTTTTTGAGCTTGGTGGCGACCAACTTCTTTTGCAAGGGGGCATGAATCCTGAATTAAGTTTAAATTTTTATGTTGCTCTATTTAAAACTTTAAAACAAGAATTTCCTAAATTAAAATTACATGCACTTGGTCCGCCAGAGGTTGCATATCTTGCAAAAAAAGAAAAATTAACTTATTTGCAGGTTCTCGAAACACTTGTAAATGCCGGATTAGATAGTTTACCAGGTGCAGGTGCCGAAATATTAAGCAACCGCGTAAGAACAGAATTATCTAAAGGAAAATGTTCGGTTGAAGAATGGCTCAATGTAATGCGTATTGCTCATAAAATGGGACTTTACACTTCGGCAACAATGATGTTTGGTCATATCGAAACTATTGAAGAACGTTTGCAGCATTTAATTTATTTACGCGAAGTACAGGACGAAAAACCTAATAACACTCCCGGCTTTAACGCATTTATTCCCTGGCCTGTTCAGTTACAAGATACAAAACTACAAAATAAAATTATAGTGCAAAATGTTACAGGTTCCGAATATTTACGAATGCTCGCAATAAGTCGTATAATGTTACCAAATATTCCAAACATACAGGCATCGTGGTTAACGGTTGGTAAAAACATTGCACAAGTAGCTCTTCATGCAGGAGCTAACGATTTGGGTTCAATAATGATTGAAGAAAATGTTGTATCGGCTGCCGGTGCAACATTTACAATTACTGCCAACGAAATGAAACAATTAATTTTAGATGCAGGATTTGAGCCAAAACAAAGGAATCAGAAGTATCAGATAGTAGAAAGTTCATAAAGTGATAAAGTACTTAAAGTAAAAAGTTTAATACATTAATTCTATTTTGTTAATTTTACATTAAAATTGAAATCATTTTAATAATTACTCTTAATGAATTGTGAAAAACAGAACTTTATAAAATGAAAATAGAACGCCAACTTCAAGGAACTCTTAATACAGTTTTTACTGAGCTTATTAAAGAAAAAGGACTCGAAAAGAAAATACTTGATGCCTATTGGAAAGAAAAGTTTGGTAAATTATTTAACAAAAAGGAAATTGCTAATGAAAGCCAGTTGAAAATGTTTTAAAAAAATAAAATTTTACTAATAAATTAAGACTTGGCAAATTTTTACGACATAACAAATTGGAATGAAAAACCATGGTTTCAAACTGGTGGAACCCGTAGTAAAGTAATTGTTGAAAACCCTAAAAACAGTAAAATATTTTTTTTTAAGACTTCTTTAAAAAAAAAAAAAATAGATTACAAATATGAGTTTTGGTCAGAAATAATTGCCAGTGAAATAGGCACATTATTAGGATTTGATTTATTGCGTTATGATATTGCTTTTAACAGCAAAGAAATTGGCTGCATTTCTGAATCAATGACACAAGAAGGTGTTAATAACTGATGTTACGCAAAATAATTAGCAACGCCATTTATGGCGTTGAAA
>JAVHRE010000466.1:0-1617 GCA_036171495.1 Bacteroidales bacterium | reverse complement strand
GATGCGACCGTCAAAACTTTGCGCAAAAAATAAAATTAAGTTGACGCGTATGCGCTTTAGGCGGGATTAGAAGTCCCCTAAAATTACTATATTTGCCCAATTTTTATAGAATTAATAATAAACTAATAAAATAAATTAATTTTATTATGGAAAATTTAATGATAAATCTTTGCGAAAAGTATGGACCCCCCCTTTATGTTTATGATTCGGAAATAATAACAAATAACTACAACAGGTTTGTAAATGCCTTTAGCACTAACAATCTTAAAGTTTATTACGCTTGCAAAGCACTTACCAACACTAATATTTTAAAACTTTTTAACAAACTTGGAGCAGGTCTCGATTGTGTTTCTATCGAAGAAATTGAACTTGGTTTATTGGCTGGATTTACACCTCAACAAATTCTATTTACCCCTAACAATGTGTCGGAAGATGAATATAAAAAAGCTATAAGTTTGGGTATAAAAATTAACGTTGATAATATTAATTTTCTGGAATTTATTGGAACAAATTACAAAAATCTCCCTGTTTGTATTAGAATAAACCCTCACTTAATGGCTGGCGGCAACAGAAAAATTTCGGTTGGTCATATTGATTCAAAATTCGGAATTTCTATACATCAGTTCCCGTTAGTTAAACGATTAATTAAAAATTTAAATATAAACGTTGAGGGCATTCATGTTCATAGCGGTTCCGATATTATTGACCCCGATATTTTTATTAGAGCTGCCGAACTTATTTTTACCATTGTTGAGGAAATTGAAACTGTTAAATACATTGACTTTGGTAGTGGTTTTAAAGTAAAGTATAATTCAACTGATTTATATACCGACATCGAATCCTTCGGTAAAACTTTTAGTGATGTTTTTAATGCTTTTTGCAAAAGAATGAATAAGGATTACACTTTACAATTTGAACCCGGTAAATATATGGTAAGCGAAGCGGGATACTTTCTTACTAAAGTTAACAACGTGAAACAAACTACTTCGTGTGTTTTTGCAGGAGTTGATTCGGGCTTTAATCATTTAATACGCCCGATGTTTTACGATTCGTATCACGAAATAACAAATATCAGTAATCCAAATGGCAACAAAAAATTGTATAATGTTGTGGGATATATTTGTGAAACCGATACTTTTGCAAGCGACCGCATGCTAAACGAAGTTAGGAAAAATGATATTTTAATGTTTCGCAATGCTGGTGCATATTGTTTTTCGATGTCGTCAAATTACAATTCAAGAGTAAAACCAGCAGAAGTTTTATTGCACAATGGAAATGATTATTTAATTAGAAAACGCGAAACAATTGACGATTTAACAAGAAACGAAGTTTTAGCAAATATTTTTTAGTTTATTTTTTGCAATTTGTTTTAAATAAAATTTAAACCTATGATAACAGAACAATACTTCTCATTTTTAAACGAAATAAAGTTTAATAACAATAAAGAATGGTTTACTAAAAATAAACCATTGTACGATAACCTTAAACTCGATTTCGAGAAAATCATATCTGCTTTTATTAGTGAAATTGCGACATTTGATTCCGAAATCGGATTTCTTACACCAAAAGATTGTGTTTTCAGGATTTATAAAGATGTTCGTTTTTCGAAAGATAAAA
>JAVHRE010000465.1:0-8386 GCA_036171495.1 Bacteroidales bacterium | reverse complement strand
TAATTACAAAAAACCATTATCTTTGAAAAAAAGCATAAAATGAAAAATCTTATAATCCTTAAATCATTTCGACAAACTCAATGCAACGCAATGCAACGCCTAAAAATCATAGTTCAGACAATTGAGCAGGTTGATGATATAACGATATTGGGAATTAGAATATAAAAAAACTTCAATTTTTATTTGAAGGTTTTTGTGATTTTATTTTACATCAATTAATTCGACATCAAAAACAAGATTCGATTTAGGCGGAATTGCTCCAGCATAACCTTGTTCGCCATAAGCTAATTGATATGGAATAAGCAAACGCAGTTTATCGCCAACTTTCATAAGTGAAATTCCTTCGTCCCAGCCTTTAATTACTTTTCCTGCTCCAAGTTCAAAGCTTATAGGTTGCCCGCGCTGAATTGATGAGTCGAAAATATCACCATTTTCGAAATAGCCGGTATAGTGCACCGAAACGGTTTTATTAGCTTGAGCTTTTACGGAACCTTTTGCTCCTTCGTTTACAACAATATATTTTAATCCCGATGATGTTGTTAAAGTATCTTTTCCTTTAGTGTTATAAGCTGTAGGTTTTATTTCCGGAGTGAAATCAATTAGTTCAACATCAAAAATTAAATTTGTTTTTGCTGGAATTACCGGTGCTCGTCCAGCCTCACCATAAGCGAGTTGATAAGGAATTAAGAAACGAACTTTATCGCCCACTTTTAAAAGTGAAATTCCTTCGTCCCATCCGGGAATTACCCGCCCTTTTCCGATAGGAAAACTAATAGGTTCACCACGTTTTACTGAAGAATCGAATACTTTTCCATCTTCAAAATATCCCGTATAATGAACTTTTACTGTTGAACCCTTTGATGGTCTTTCGTTATTTCTGTTTTTTTCTGAAACAATTATTAATTTTAAACCCGATGGTGTTTTTATGGTGTCTTTTCCAGCAGTATTATATGGTTCAACTTTAATTTCGGGTAAAACTTTAACTAATTTTACAGTAAATTTTAAAGTTGAATTGGCAGGAATTGGTCCAGCACTTTGTTGACCATAACCCAAATCGGGAGGTATAATAAAAGTTGCAGAATCGCCTTCATTTAATAATGCAATTCCTTCGTCCCAGCCTTTAATTACCTGACCTTGTCCTAAAGTAAAAGTAAATGGCTGACCACGCTTATATGAAGTATCAAAAATTGTATCATTCATTAATCGTCCTTCGTAATGTACAGTTACTTTCTCACCTGGTTTTGGTTGAACTCCTTTCCCTTTTTCGTGAATTATATATTTTAGCCCCGACGCGGTTGTTTTATAATCCTTTGTTTGACTCATAATTTTAAATGTTATTAAATTAAACGACAATGCTGTAAGTAACAAAATTTTTATTTTCATATTTATTTAATATTAATTAGTTCTACTTCAAAAATTAATGTCGAAAACGCTGGAATCATTTTATATTTTTTGTTGCCATAAGCTATATTAGAAGGAATAATTAAAGTTGCTTTTCCTCCTTCTTTCATCATACTTATTCCTTCTTCAAGTCCTTGTATAACTTCGTTTTTTCCAAGTTCAAATTCAAATGGTTCGCTACGTTTTAAAGTGGAATCGAATATTTCTCCGCTTATAAATGAGCCTGTATAATTAATCACAACTTTATGACCTAATTTTGGTTTTGCCCCTTGTCCTGCTTTAGTTTCTATATAATACAAACCGCTATTTGTTGGCTTTGCAGTAATATTAGAATTTTGCAAATACATTTCGAGAACTTTTTGTTCTTCCTGAGCAGTAAGAACTTGACTTGCTTTTTTTTCTTCCAAATATTTATCGTAACTAAAAATTTCAACAAGTTTAATGTTAAATTTAAGTTTACTTCCTTTTTTTATGAAGTTTGGTACGTTAGTATTTTTTGTTTCTCTATAAAATTTTTCGGCATCAACTATAAATTGTGCGCTATCGCCTTCGTGCATTAGTGCAAAAGCATCGTCTATTGTGCCGTCATTTTTTGATGAACCATTAAACCTCATTCTAAATGGTTGTCCGTTAAACTCTTTAGTATCGAAAAGCACAGAGTCTTTTTCGGTTGTGTATCTCATTAATAAAACAAGAATATCGCTTTTTACAGGTTTGTTGTTATTTTCATTTTTAACAAAGAATTTATATTTCATTCCAGAATTATCGACAATATAACTATCTGAATTACAAGAGATAATCGAAACAATAATTAAAATAAAATATATTACTTTGAGCATTTTTTATAAAAATTTTTGCAAATATAGTTTTAAGAATTGCAAAATTTAATGGCTTTAACTTTTTTTAATTATTTTGAAATGTGTATATACTTAGTATAAAATTTTAATTCCCATAACAATATGGTCGTCAACTTGTTCCATATTGCCACGCCATTCAATAATTTCTTTCTCTACTAAATTCCTTTGTTCGCTCATAGGTTTAGTATGAATTTGTGTTAAAAATTCTTTGAAACGCTTAGACATATATTTTTTCCCTTTTTCGCCACCAAATTGGTCTGCAAAGCCGTCAGAGAATAAATAAAGAACATCTCCAATTTGTATATCAATTTCGTTACGTGTAAATGGTATGTTCATTCTATCATGTAATCCCACTGGCATTTTATCCCCTTTGTATTCAGTAAGTTCTCCGTTTCTGATTAAATATAATGGGTTATTTGCGCCGCTAAATTCGAGCTTGTGGTTTAAATATTCATAAGCAATGAAGTTAATGTCCATTCCATCTTTAGTTTCACCTTCGCGCCCGGATTGGTTAAGCGATTCTATAATAGATTCGCGTAAATGATTAAGTACAATATCTGAATGTGTAACATCTGGTTTAGTAATAATTTCGTTTAAAAAGCTAATGCCTAACATACTCATAAACGCTCCGGGAACTCCATGTCCAGTACAATCAACTGCAGCTGCAACGATTACATTTGAACGTTCAATTTTTTTAAGAAAATAGAAGTCGCCAGAAACAATATCCTTAGGTTTAAAGTAAATAAAATATTCAATATAATTATTGTTTAAAGCGTTTTCGGAAGGTAAAAGGGCTTCCTGAATTCTTTTGGCATAGAGAATACTATCTGTAATATCTTTATTTTTATGTTCAATTTCTTTGTTTTTATCAAGGATTTCGTCTTTCTGACGAACAACTTCCGAAGTGCGTTCTGCAACAATTCCCTCTAACCGTCTTTTATCGGCTTCAAGTTTTCGTGTATAAATTTTAATCAAAAAAATTAATATTAATATACCTATAAGTATATATCCTATATATGCCAATGTTGTTCTCCACCATGGTGGGGAAATTTCAAATTCATATTCGGAAATTTTACTTTCAACATTATAAACATTTAGAGCTTTAACTTTAAATATATATTTTCCTTCGTTTAGGTTGGTATATACAGCTTTATTATCGGTTGTCCATTTCGACCATCTTTCATCTAATCCTTCAAGCGTATAACTATATTGCAAATTGTTTTCATCTTCGAAATATGGGGCTGCAAATGTGAATGTTAAATTATTAAATTTATATTTTAGGGTAGGTTTAAGCTCGTTAGGTTGTGATAATGAAGGGATTTTATATGATTTGTTTTCGCCTGATAAATAATATGTTCCGTCAAATAAAACAGAGTCGTTTGAATTAATTGTAACTGACCGAATAATAGTATTATATTTTACATTATAGTTTTTTTTAAAAAAGTTATTGTAACAAAATAAACCTTCAGGACCACCAATCCATGTTAGCCCGTTTGATTCAGAATAAATAACCTGAACAGATATTTTAGGTAATCGTTTAAATGGTATAGTGTCAGCTTTAAATTCATTATAATGTTTAGTAAATTTATATGCTTTGTAATCAATGTCAAACCAATATTGATTATTATAACCTGTATAAAATGATATTATATTTCTTTTGTTTTCGTTTAATTTGTTGCCAAAAACATTTTCTTGTACGAATTTATTTGTTGACTTATCAAACTTGTAAAATCCTTTTGCAGTTGCAAAGATTAAACCTAATGGAGTGTTCGAAACGAAAATATCGTTCATTACAGGTAAGCCGTCATTTGTTGTATAATTTTTTGTTGAACCATCTTTTGATAATTTATAAACGCCATTTATTAAACTACCAACCCATATATTTCCCTCATTATCTTCGGCTAAAGACCTTATTTCGTTGCTTATTGTTTTAACAGGCACAATATTAAACAACCCGTTTTTATACGTTGCTATTTTAAGTCCACTTTGGGTTCCTAAATATAGTGTGTTTTTTTCTTTAGATGATACACACATTGTTAGTACATAAAAATACTTTAATGGAGTGTGAGTAATTACTGTATTGTTATAAATTTCTGAAAGTGCATAACTTGAGCCTATTAACAGATGCTGTTTGCCATTAATTTCCATCAACTTTAATGTATTTATAGTTTGCCCTTTAAATTCGGGTATAGGTTTAAAAACCGGAAATTCGTTTTTATTATATTCTAACTTAAATAATCCTAAATCAGTTGCAACATATAATACACCATTGTATCTGATTATATCGTATATTGTTCCGGAAAGTTTTGATTCTTTTGAGAAAAATCTAAAAGGACTGTTGAATTCAAATTTTGAAATACCGTAATTTAATGTTGTCCATAATACTCCCTGGTCTTTACAATAATACACATCACTAATTGCATTAGATTGAACGCCTATTGAGTCGGTATAGTTTTCAATTAGTTTTCCTTTTTTTTCAGCAATGGCAAGCCCTGCATTCATTGTCCCCCATGCAATTAAATTATCATCAATTTTTGAATAACAATATGCAACATTATCTTGTAAAAATTTATCGGTTTTTTGAAATTGCAAATTGTTAACAGGTTTTTCTGTCGTGCCATCTAAAGTGTTATAAAGTAATAGCCCTTTGTCGGTATAAATTAGTAATATTCCTCTTTTATATGATATTATATCAAAAATGTCTTTGTCAATATTAAATTCGCCACCTTTAGCTTTTTCTACTTTTTCTCCATTAAGCTTTAACAAACCTTCTTTCCAATTGCCAACATATAAAATTCCATCAATATAAAAACTCCAAAAACCACCTTCCGGTAATTTAATTGGTTTAATATTAATGCCATCTTTACAAATAAAAATATATTTAATAGAGCAAAAATATACTTCGTTTTTAATACCCACATAAGTTTTCCAAACATCCTTTAATTTATATTTTGATGTATCTAATTTGCTGCTAAGCGATTGGTAATTTAACTTACCGTTTGCATCGGGTTCTAATCTGCCAAACTCGCCTACGGCTCCAACATAAACAGTTCCGTTTGTATCAACAGCAAGTGAGCGAACTATAGAATTGTTTGGTACTGGAATTTTTCTCCATGTTTTTCCATCGTATTCTAAAACTCCATTATCATTGTTACCAATGTAAATTAAACCGCGTTTATCACGAACTACTGCCCAGTTCAGAAAATTGGCATTATATTCTTTAGGTGAGAAATTTTTTAAAAAGGGTATTCCATTTTTATTTATTTGTGTATAGCCAAAGAAATAAAATGATAAAAACAAAAATCCAAATAATATTTTTAATAAAAAGATTCGCATAAAATTGAACCATAAAAGTATATTTTTTCTTTTATAAAAAAAAAGAATTTTACAAATTAGAATTTTATATTTTTGAAAATTATTTTAAATGATTAATTATTAATGAAAATAGCTGTTGATTTTGATGGAACTATTGTTGAGCATGAATTTCCGAAAATTGGTGAAGAAAAGCTTTTTGCAATAGAAACACTTAAACAAATTCAAAAACAAGGACACCAACTTATACTTTGGTCATACCGAACTGGCGAAGAACTGGAAGAAGCTATCTTATTTTGCAAACAACGTGGATTAGATTTTTATGCAATAAATAAAAATTATCCTGAAGAAAAATTTGACGAATTAACTCCCCGAAAATTAAATGCCGACTTGTATATTGATGACCGCAATTTTGGTGGTTTTGTTGAATGGAGTAAAATATGGGAAGCTTTTAGTAATGAATCGCTCGAAAGTTTGGAAAATAACTTTTTAAAGAATCAAAAAAACTCTTTTTGGAAAAGAATTTTTGGAAAAAAGTAATGCCACTACTTGTTCCGATTTATCGGAAGATTCCACATAAAACACAGATTAAAATTAATTTAACTACCAAAGTTGACTCAGATAAATATCGTAACTTACAAAAGCAAGACTATTAACAGTTTGAGATTTGTGAAATGAAAAACAAGAAAAAAACATTTTTAGGTAAAATATTCCTTTTTATTAAAAGAGCAGTCCTTGCTTTTTTTATTTTAAGTATTCTTACTGTCGTTGTTTATAGATTTTTACCCATAGCAATTACTCCATTAATGATTATTCGACTTGGGGAACAAATTTTAGATGGAAAATCTTTGAAATTACATAAACGTTGGGTTCCAATTGAAGAAATGTCGCCAAATATTATTCAAGCGTCTGTTGCCGCCGAAGACCAAAATTTCTACAATCATTGGGGGTTCGATTTTAAAGCTATGAAAAGAGCATACGACTATAACAAACGCGGAAAAAAAATTAAAGGTGGTAGTACAATCAGCCAGCAAACCGCAAAGAATGTTTTTTTATGGACATCGCGTTCATATATCAGAAAAGCATTTGAAGGTTATTTTACTGGTTTAATTGAACTTGTTTGGAATAAAAAACGCATTATGGAGGTTTATCTTAATGTTATTGAAATGGGCGATGGAATTTATGGAATTGAGATGGCATCTCAAATATATTTTAATAAACCTGCGAAAAAATTAACTAAAAGTGAAGCAGCACTTATTGTTGCTTGTTTTCCTAATCCAAGAAAATGGAATGCTTCAAAACCTACAAGTTTTATTAAACGCCGCCAACAATGGATTGTTAATAATATGGGAAAAATGAGAAGAGTGAATTTTACTAAATAAAAAAAGACCTGACAGGTTTTAAAAACCTGTCAGGTCTTTTTTTAAAGAATTAATTTCAAATTAACTACAGCAAGAGCAACCTAATTTTTTAATAAGGTCATGTTTGACAATAAAATCATCTAACACATCTTGTAAATTAGGTGAACCAATTTCTTGAAGTTCGTATCCTACTTTTACTGTAGGTTTTTTAATGTTAATAATTCTTTTAAGGTCAATTGGAGTGGCAATAACAACGGTATCGCAAGGAGTATTTTCGATTGTGCGTTCAAGGTCGTGAATTTGTTCATCGCCATATCCCATTGCCGGTAATAATGTTCCAATATTTGGATAAATTTTGAATGTTTCGGCAAGTTTACCTACAGCATATTGACGTGGGTCAACCAATTCAGCAGCACCAAATTTTTGAGCTGCAACTGTTCCTGCACCAATTTTCATGTGTCCATGAGTTAATGTTGGTCCATCTTCAATAACTAATACGCGTTTACCTTTTATAAGCTCTGGTTTATCTACTGTAAGCGGTGAAGCACCGTCAATAATAATTGCATTGGGATTAATGTTACGTAAATTATTTCTTACAATATTAATATTTTCTAAAGATGCGCTGTCAATTTTATTAATAACTATAACATCAGAAATTCTTGCAACAGTTTCGCCGGGATAAAAACTTATTTCGGCACCTGGGCGTAATGGGTCAGCAACACAAATCATTAAATCGGGGCGATAAAATGGGAAATCGTTATTTCCACCGTCCCAAAGAATTACATCGCACCCATTAGGGTCTTTTTCAGCTGCACGTACAATTGCTTCGTAATCAACACCTGCATATATAACATTACCACGAACTACATGTGGTTCATATTCTTCCATTTCTTCTATAGTGCATTTGTGAAGTTTTAAATCTTCAACAGTTGCAAAACGTTGTACTTTTTGTTTTACTAAATCACCATAAGGCATTGGGTGACGAATAGCTACAACTTTTAAACCTTGTTTCATTAATATTTCTACAACTCTGCGTGATGTTTGACTTTTTCCGCAACCTGTACGTGTTGCTCCAACAGCAATTACAGGTTTAGTAGATTTGAGCATTGTGTCGTTTGGTCCTAAAAACATGAAACTTGCACCTGCTGCCATTACCATCGAACCAATGTTCATAACTCTTTGATAAAGTACATCGCTATATGAAAATACACAAACATCAACTTTTAGCTCTTTAATTAATTTTACAAGGTCAGATTCTGCATAAATTGGAATTCCACTTGGATAAAGTTCTTTTCCGGCAAGCTCTACCGGATATTTTCTTCCGTCAATATCGGGAATTTGAGCTGCTGTAAAAGCTACTACTTTATAATCTTTATTTCCTCTAAAGAAAGTATTGAAGTTGTGGAAATCTCTTCCGGCGGCTCCAATAATTATTACATTTTTTGCCATAAAAAA
>JAVHRE010000464.1:0-8425 GCA_036171495.1 Bacteroidales bacterium | reverse complement strand
AATATGTTGTCCCGGAGTTTATCCTGACGAAGGAAGGGGGACTTTTAAATTTCAATCCTTAATTCGCATGATTAATGTTTAATGTTTATTGATTATTGTTTTCACTTTTCACTTCTTACTTTTCATCAATTATAAATTAAATCGTGCAATTGGTGCAACATCGTGAGTTGCAAAAAGTTTTTGCTTATATTTAAAATATCCGGTAATGGCTATCATAGCTGCATTATCGGTTGTAAATGAAAGTGGTAAAATATGTGCTTTCCATTTATTTTTTAAAGCTAATCCGACAAACTGTTTACGAACTTCGGAATTTGCCGACACTCCTCCCGACAAGGTAATTTCTTTTATTCCGGTAATTTTCACAGCTTTAGTAACTTTCTCAATTAAAATTTCTACAATAGTTTGTTGTAACGAAGCACACAAATTATTTTTTTGTTGTTCTATAAAATTAGGATTTTTAGCCATTTCATCACGAATAAAGTACAAAAATGAAGTTTTTAAACCACTAAAACTAAAATTTAATTCGGGAATTTTTGGCTTTGCAAATTGAAATGCTTTAGGGTTGCCACTATTTGCAAGTTTATCAATTAAAGGTCCACCCGGATACTCTAAACCAAGTATTTTTGCAGACTTATCAAAAGCTTCACCGGCAGCGTCATCAATTGTATTTCCTATAACTTCCATTTTAAGCGGAGAAATTACTTTTATTATTTGAGTATGTCCGCCCGATATAAGCAAACATAAATGTGGAAACGATGGAACATTTTTTGGTTTATTATGTTCAATAATAAAATGAGCCAAAACATGACCTTGCAAATGATTAACATCAATTAAAGGTACATTTAACGCAAGTGAAAGTCCTTTTGCGAACGAAGTTCCAACAAGTAACGAACCAAGCAAGCCAGGTCCACGTGTAAAACTTATTGCATCAATTTCGTTTTTGTTAATGCCTGCCTGTTTAATTGCTTTGTCAACAACCGGAATAATGTTCGATTGATGAGCCCGCGATGCTAATTCCGGAACAACGCCGCCATATTCCTTATGCACATCCTGACCGGCAATAACATTTGACAATAAATATCCATCTCTAACTATTGCAGCCGAAGTATCATCGCAAGATGACTCAATTCCGAGTATTGTGGTAAACTTAATCAAATTTTATAACTTTGTGCAATTAAATTATTTGCAAAATTATCAAAAAAAGACATATACTGCTTTGGTTATTATTAGCTTTTTTAAGAATAACATTTATTTTGTATATTATTTTTAAAAGTTCGTTCTTCCAAACAATAATTACTCAACGCATTGCATCATATTTATCGGCTCAATTAAAAGCCGAAGTTTCTTTAACGAGTGTTGATATTTCATTTTTTAATAGTGTGATTTTAGAAAATGTTTTTGTTAGCGACCAACAAAAAGACACTCTAATATTTGTTAAAGAACTACAAGTTAAAATTAAAAACATCAATTTTACCAACCATACCATTGTTCTTAATAAAATTGAATTAAATGAGCCCACTGTAAACCTTTTTCTCGACTCGCTTGAGCAAATGAATTATAGTTTTATAATTAAAGCCTTTTCGAATGACAGCGCTCCAACATCTTCCGGAACATGGAAAATAGCAGTGCATGATTTAGATTTAAACATGGCAAAATTTTCGTACAAAAAATTCGATGCTATTGCCCAAAATACCGGCATGAATTATAAAGATATTAAAGTATCGAAAATAAATTTATCAATAAAAGATTTTACAAACAAGGGTGATTCATTAAAATTCAAAATCGAAAATATTTCGGGACGTGAAAAATGCGGACTAACACTTAACCACTTTAGTGCTAATGCGGTTATTGATACAAATGGGATTTTTTTACAAAATGTATTAATTAACACTTTAGATAGTCGGTTAGAATGTAATAAATTAGTTTTTTTAATAAAATCAGTTGACGATTTAGACGATTTTGAAAATAAAGTAAAAATTATTGCAAACGTTAAAAAATCATTAATAGGAACTAAAGATATTTCATATTTTTCTTCATGGTTATGGGGTTTAAAAGAAAACATTGTTTTTGAAGGAAAAATTAAAGGTACTGTTTCCGATTTTAAAGCTAAAAATGTAAAAATTCAATATTTAGACAACACATATATATCTGGTAATTTCGCAATTACAGGGTTACCAAATATTGAACAAACTTTTATGACATTAGAATTTTCGGAGTTAAATACCAATGCCGGCGATTTATCAAAAATACCTATATACCCATTCACATCGCACAATACAATGGAAATACCAATTGAAGTTAAACGTCTTGGTAAAATTTATTACAAAGGAGAACTAACAGGTTTTACCGGTGATTTTGTTGCTTATGGCGAACTTAAAACAAGCATAGGAAACATAACTACAGACATTTCATTAAAACAAGATACTATTTCGGGATTTACAAAATATAAAGGGCATCTGATTTCAGAGAAATTTGACCTTGGGAGTATTGTTGATTTAAAAGAAAGTGTCGGGAAAATTAGTCTAAATGCCAAAGTCGAAGGAAAATACAAAGGGAAAAAATTATTTGCAAATATTCAAGGTTCAATTAACGATATTGAATTAAAAAAATACACATATAAGAATTTAACAGTTGAAGGCGACCTTACAGAAAGCAAATTTGAAGGTTCATTAAATGTTAATGATGAAAATTTAAAAATGGATTTTCTCGGAAAAATTGACTTTAGCAAAAAAATACCTGCTTTTGATTTTACCGCCGATATATCTAAAATACAGCTTTCAAAACTAAATTTAATACATTACGATTCTATTGCAACTCTATCGTTTTTATTAAGTGCTCGTTTTTCGGGAAACAACATGGATAATTTGTTAGGTAAAGTTGAACTTTTTAATTTTAAATATAAATCATCACGAATAAACGAACAATTTGGCAACATAAGCATAACATCAGAAAAAAATTCATCGGGCAGTATTTTACAATTTAATTCTGGTATTTTAAATGCTTCATTAGTTGGGAATGTTCATTTTTCTAATTTATTGACATCTCTAAACAGAACTTTAAACAGCTACATTCCTTCGTTAAATTTTATAAAAGAAATTAAAAATAACAATGTTCATAATGAAGAGAACGATTTTGTTTTTTCAATTGATTTTATCAATACACAAAGTATTTTAAAAGAATTTGTTCCAAACCTTTTGCTCGCTCAAAACACAAAATTAAATTTAACTTTTAATTCAATTAAAAACACTTTCGATTTAAGCATTAGCAGTGGCAATATTTCATATTCCGGAATTACTGCTCAAAATTCTGATATTAAATTTTATACCAAAAACGAAAAACTTTGTTATTTAATAAACACAAAAAAACTCGGATTAGCCGAAAATGCTAACATGCAAAACCTTAATATACAAGGTTCAACACAAAACAATACAGGAGAATTAAGTTTAAGATGGGACAATCCGGACTCGCTCGTTTATAAGGGGAACATTAGCTTTTTGTACAAATTTAACAAAGTAAACAATAAAACATTCCCTTCCGTTATGTTAGAAGCAAACCCTTCTATGCTCGTATTTTCGAATGTTGAATGGTACATAAATGATGCTAAAGCAGAAATTTTTGACTCACTAATCAGCATAAAACAACTTACAATAAATAGCGATAGTCAATATGTTTACGTTAACGGTAAAATAAGTAAAAACCCATCGGATACTTTAACTGTTTTATTAAATAAAATTAACTTAACAAATTCAAACTTGTTTATAAAAAAGTATGGAGTTGAACTGAACGGTTTGGTTAACGGAAATTTATTTATTACAGGATTATTAGGAAAAATCAAGCTTTTGTCGAATATTAACATTGAAAACTTTAAAATAAATAACGAAGAAATTGGTAACACATACATTAATAGCCAATGGGATAACAATACAAATAACATATTAATTTCTGGTAATGCTAATAGGGGCAACATAAAAACTTTAGATTTTAAAGGCAAATATTTTACTAATGGTGATATTAATTTTGATGTAACACTTAATAAGATAATGTTAAATCTTGCCGAACCATACATAAATAACATAATGTCAGATATTAAAGGAATTGCAAGTGGTACATTAACAATTAAAGGCAATACATCAAATCCAATAATTGAAGGCATAATTAAAATACAAAAAGGAGCATTTTTTATTCCATATTTACAAACACGGTACAATGTTACAACAGATGTAGAGATTAAACCTGATTCGTTTAACTTTTCAGATGTAACCGTATTCGATTCTGATGGTAACAAAGCAACATTAAACGGTAACATATCACACAACAATTTTAAAAACGTAAAATTTAACTTAGGAATTGTTACCGATAAATTTTTAATGCTCAACACTTTAGAAAAAGATAATGAATTGTTTTACGGAAAAGCTTATGCTTCGGGAGTAGTAAATTTAACCGGTACTCCCGAAAACTTAAATATTGATGTAACCGCAAAAACCGAAAAAAACACAAAAATATTTATCCCGTTATCATCGGGAACTGATGTAAATCAACAAAATTTCATACATTTCAAAAACAATGGCAAAGACTCAGTTAATGTTTACACCGAACAAAAAATTGACCTTTCCGGAATAAACATGAATTTCAATTTTCAGGCAACACCCGATGCCGAAGTTCAAATTATTTTCGATTCTAAAGTTGGCGATATTATTAAAGGTAAAGGAAATGGAAATTTAAGACTCGAAATTACTCCTACCGGAGAATTTAAAATGTTTGGCTATTATACAATAGAAAGTGGCGACTATTTATTTACATTGCGAAATGTTATAAATAAAAAATTTGTAATTGATAAAGGTGGAACAATTAGTTGGAATGGCAACCCATACAAGGCAATCCTTGATATATCTGCAGTTTATAAATTAAAAGCCAGTCTGTACGATTTAATGTTAGATTCTACATATAAACAAAGAGTTCCTGTAGAATGTGTTTTAAATTTGAGCAACAATTTGCTAAAACCGGACTTTCAGTTTAGTATAAAACTACCCGAAGGAGATTCTAAACCCAATAATTTAATAAATAGTTTATCTAACGAAGATTTGAATAAGCAAATAATTTCTCTGTTAGTGCTAAACCGATTTGTTACACCCGAAATATATCGTAACAATGCACAAAGTTACGAATCAAAGAGTACAAATGCTGTTGGAACAAATTCGTCTGAATTATTATCGGACCAGCTAAGCCATTGGCTATCACAAATATCTAAAGATGTTGATATTGGAGTGAATTATCGCCCGGGTGATGAACTAACTCACGACGAAGTTGAACTTGCACTTAGCACACAAATTTTAAACGATAGAGTTACACTTAATGGAAACGTTGGAGTTGGAGGTAATCAAGCAACTCAATCGAGCAATTTTGTTGGCGACTTTGAAGTTGATGTTAAAATAAATAAATCGGGCAAACTTATGGTAAAAGGATTTAATCGTTCCAATACTGATATTTTAAACGATACAGGACCTTACACTCAAGGTTTAGGTTTGTTTTACAAAGAAGATTTTGATTCATTTGGTAAACTTCTGCAACAATACTGGAAAGCTGTTTTTACCCGCAAACAATGAATATAGAACAATGAACAGTAAGCAGTAGGCAGTGAACAAGAAACAAAGTGAGAAGTAAAAAGTGAGAAGTTGAAATAAATAAACATTGGTTTATGGTTTCATTTTATAATTTCGGATTTATGATTTTTGATAGTTCGACTTCGCTCACTACAAGTTTCGGATTAATGTCTTTTTTAAATCAAATATCACAAATCAAATATCATAAATTATTTGAGGTTGTTAAAAACTCCAAACCTGAAACTTCAAACCTGAAACTAAAAAATAGAAATACATTGAAATAAATAGCTGAATTCAAGTCACAAATGCAACTTTTTGATTAAGCAGTTTACTGCCGATTTATCGGCATATTGGACTATTACAGATACAGCATCGGCATTATATCTTAACTCCCATTACACATATATCGTCAATTTGCTCGTAGGCAAGCTTATTAGCAGGGTTAACAAATGCTTTCCAATCTTCGATTTTCTTTTCAAGTAATTTACCTTGTTGCTCCATTTCGGAAGATTGTGTTTCCATTAACGCAATTTTAAAAGATTTGTACAAGAATTTCTTTCCTTTAGGACCGCCAAACTGGTCGGCAAAACCATCGGAAAAAAGATAAATTCTATCATCATCCAACATTTTAACATTATGCAAAGTAAAAGGGAACATTTTCTCGTAAATAGCTATTGGCATCGCATCACCTTTAATTTCATATAGAATTAAATCGTTATACTCCAATTGCTTATCGCAAATAATTTGCTCGTTGTTTTTATCTCTAACAATGTACAGTGGATTATTTGCACCGGAATATTGCAATTCATGTGTATTGTTATTGTAAACACATAAACAAATATCCATTCCATCTTTTTGCTCTCCTGATATTCCTTTTTGCTTTAATGATTGAATTATTAATTCCCGCACTTTATTAAGAATTTCATCTGGACGAACAATTTCCTCTTTAAGTACAACTTCATTAAGAAACGAAATGCAAAGCATGCTCATAAATGCACCAGGCACACCATGACCTGTACAATCGGCAACGGCAATAATTACAATGGGGCATGCCCCATTGTCAATTTTTGCAGTCCAATAAAAATCACCACTTACAATATCTTTTGGCTTTAAAATAATAAAATGCTCACCAATGCCATTTAATGTTAATTCGTCGTCGGGAAGAACTGCTTTTTGAATTCTGCGTGCATAATTTATAGAATCGAGGATTTCTTCTTTTTGATTTTGAAGTACTATATTTTTTTCGTGTATTTCGTGAGTTCGTTCACGTATTATTTCTTCGAGTTTTTTGTTTTTTGCAATTAACCTTCTGGTATTATATCTAATTCCTAAGTATATAAATCCAACCAATAACAATATATAAATAATATATGCCCAATATTTTCGGTACCATGGCGATAAAATTCTAAATTTGAATGTGCTTTCTTTGCTAATATTTCCATAAGTATTTTTAGCTCTTATTTTAAAAATATAGTTTCCTTCAAATAAATTAGTAAAAACTACATGATTTTCTTTATTCCATTGACTATAAGCAGTATCCTGACCAACAAGCATATATGAATATTGAGTTTTATCCTGACCTTCGTAAAATGGTGCAGCAAAATTAAAACTCATAGTATTAAAATCGTAATCAATAATTACAATGGGGCATGCTCCATTGTCAATTTTTGTTGACGAGAAAAAATGGCTGTAACCACTATATAAAACAGAATCATTGCTTCCACATGTGATTTTCGTAAATATTGTTTTATAATTAATCGAATAGTTTTTTACTTTATTTTCATCGAATTTTAAAAGCCCATCGTCGCCACCAATCCAACAAATTCCATTGTTTTCGTGATAAAACACATTTGCTTTTCCAATATCTGCAAGACAAAATGGTTTTGTGTTCCAAGAATAAGAATTAGTTTTATCGAAATATCCTATATCACCATCAAGGTTAACATAAACTTTATCTTTTGAATCCTCAACAACATAAAAAAACATGTTTGGTTTTTTATTGTTTTTATCAATATTATAATAATCAAACATTCCTCTGTAAAATTTAGGATTATTTTTTAATGAGTCAGCTAAACCTTTTGTCATTGTTTCCTCATTAACAAATTGCAATAAATTATTTCGTTGAGAAAAAACAATTTTATTATTAATTTTAAAAGGCAAAGCCCAAGTATTATCAATTAACCCATCTAATGAATTGTATTTATCAATTTTGTAATTTGTTTTATTTGTAAATTGAAGTCTAATAATACCTTGCAAAAGTGTTCCAATCCAAATATCTGAACCTTTATTAGTTACATCTTCCCCAAAACGAACAATTTCTTCGGATATTTCGGAAATCTCAGATACTTTTTTCCATTTGCCAACATATTTGTACAAAGCCAAGCCTGTTTTTGTGGCAATAAATAAAATTTTTAAATTATCGGAATAATAAACTGAATTAACTTCAACATTATCAATTTTATTTATATTGTTATAATTGACACTATAAAGCCCTTCGGAGGTTCCAACAATTAAATTATCGGATGCATTGCACATTGATTTTACCCCTTTTGTGAAATTCTGAAATGGAATAAATGTTTTAAATTTTTCATTACTTTCACCTGACTGAACATAAAGTCCATTTGTAGTACCAACAAATAGTTTGGAATTATAATCAGTAATTGAAGTAATGTTTCCCGAAATACCATCTTCGTTTCCGTATATTGAAGTTGGAAGTGAATATTGAATTTGAGCAATTCCGTTATTTAAACCTGCCCACAAATTTCCTTGATAATCTTGTATTAAATCAAGCACACCATTATCTTTTAATCCTTCATTTTTGCTAA